>JBOGFL010000111.1:0-4512 GCA_050743285.1 Acidimicrobiia bacterium | reverse complement strand
GGCGGCGGGCTCAGCTTGACGATCCGCTCGCCGATCTGCTCCTGAGACAGTCCGATCGCCCGGGCCGCTGCGATTGCGCAGGCGACGTTGCCCGGCTGCACGCCCTCCGGTCGGGGAACCACATGCCGCGCGCCCGCCACCCGCACTTCGAAGTCGGCGCCGCGGGCAATCACCGCCACATCTACCGTCTCGTCGGCCGAACCGCAGCGGACGACCTCGATCCGGGCGGCGACATCGGGCGCGAGATCCGCGAGCTGCGGGCTGTCGACGTTGAGGATGGCGGTCTTGGCGTGCTCGAGGATCTCGGACTTCGCAGCCGTGATGGCCTCGAGGCTTCCCATGCGTTCGAGGTGCACGGGCCCGATCGCGGTGATGACGCCGATGTCGGGCGGGATCGCCTCGCAGAGCTCCCTGATCTCACCCGGTCCGTACGTGCCCATCTCGGCGACGAACACCTCGCACGACCCGATCATCTGCTCGTTGATTGCCCGCGACAGTCCCGCTTTGTTGTTGAAGCTTGCGGGGCTGGCGACGACCTCGTACGACCCGACGAGCAGATCGCGCAGGTGCTCCTTGGTCGAGGTCTTACCGTACGACCCGGTGATCGCGACGACGACGGGCTTGATGCGACCCAGCTTCGCCCCCGCCGCCCGCAGATGGCGGTCGGCAAGCCGGGCTTCGAGCGGTGCGGTCACGAGTAGGGCTGCGTCGACGATGAACGGAACGAGAACTGCGATCGCCGCGGCCACGGGCACGAGCCCCGACGTGAGCCCCACCACCACGCCGACCGCCGCGCCGATGATGACGGTCGCGCCGGCGACGGTTCGGAGCCGCCGCGTCCACGCCAGCATTCCGGTGCGTCCACGCGGCCCGAGTCCCACCGGCCACACCGCCATGACGACCGCGGCCGCGAGCAACACCGCCGGCACACGGATCCCGACCACGCACGCCGCGAGGAGCGCGAGCCCGAGCGCGAGATTGAGCGGACCCGTCCGGAGCCATCGCCACCAGAACCGAGTCACGCACCCCGGGATGTAGTGCTCACGCTGTGCGACCCGAAGCCAGCGCACCGAGAACCCGGCGGTGACCGCGAGCAGCACGACAGACGCGACGAGCTCCATCTCGACCTCAGGCCGGCTGCGCGGTGAGCTGGGCCACGATCGCCCGAATCTCGTCGGCCGCTTCGACCGGGGTGTCGTGCCCGACGCCGTCGAGAACTGTGAGGTGCGCGTGTGCGATCAGCTGCTCGGCGCGCTCCGCGACCGCCGGAGGGACCACGGTGTCACGTTCACCCCATACCAGCTCGACCGGGCACTCGAGTTGGCTGAGCTCGCGCTCGTACGACTCGTTGACCGCGTGCACGAGCACGGCCCGCATCACCCCCGACGCCTGGCGATAGTCCTCGGAGCCGTAGCGCTGCCGGAACTGCTCCATCCGCGCGTCGGAGATCAGCGACCAGCGGTTCAGGACCCGCGCCATCCGAAACCGGAGGCGTGGCCGCGAGCGCACAGGAGGGCGAACGAGCGGGACGCCGGTGAGCACGAGCGCCCGAACCCGCTCCGGTTGCTGCGCAGCCGCGCAGACCGCGACCCGTCCGCCGAAGGAGTGGCCCAGCATCACCACTCGGTCGCTGGTGATTTCACCGACGGCGTCGAGGACGATCCGCGCGTAGCCGGCTGCGCCCATGGGCTCGGCCGGCGGCGGCGATGCCCCGAAGCCCGGGAGGTCGAGAGCCACGCTGGGGACCCCGCGGAGCGCGGCCGCAAGATCGGCACGCGAGCGGCGCCAACCGTGCAGGCCGACGACGTCGACCGATCCACCTGGGGCCGAGACGTCGCCGAATAGCATCCCTCCGGCAAACGCGCGCAGCACGATGTCGAGACTAACGATCCTGCGGGTGAAGTCCCGGCTCAGTCGGAACGAGCGAGGTAGGGAGCGAGGATGGCTGCCAATGACGACCGGCTCAGCCGAGGAACCATCGTCGCGCTCGCGGCGATGGCGGTCGCGATCTTCATCATCGCCAACGACTTCACTGCGCTGAGCGTTGCGATCCCCGAGATTGAAAACGACCTCGACACCACCCTCAGCACCGCGCAGTGGGTCATCAACGGCTACATGCTCGTGTTCGGCGTACTCATCGTCACCGGCGGCCGCCTCGACGACATGTTCGGGCGGAAGAAGATGTTCATTGTCGGGGCGGTCATCTTCGCCGGCTTCTCGCTGCTCGGCGGGCTGGCGCCCAACGCGGCCTGGCTCCTTGGGAGCCGCGCCTTGATGGGGATCGGCGGCGCGCTGATGTGGCCGGCTGTTCTCGGCATGACGTACGCGATCCTCCCCGAGAGCAAGGCGGGCCTGGCAGGCGGGCTCGTGCTCGGCGTCGCCGGGTTCGGGAACGCGGTCGGTCCGCTCCTCGGGGGGTTCCTGACCGACGTGTTGAGCTGGCGCTGGATTTTCTTCGTCAACGTGCCGATCGCCGCGTTCGGGATACTCGTCACAGCCAAGGAGGTGCCCGAGAGCACCGGCGACACGACGACGCGTCAGATCGACTACCGCGGCATCGCGCTGGTATCGCTGGGGTTGCTGTCGCTACTGCTTGCCCTCGACGAGGGCCCCGACCTCGGATGGGGCGATCCCGAGATCATCGTGTTGTTCGTGGTTGCCGGTTTGCTCCTTGCAGGGTTCGCGCTGCTCGAGCCTCACATGGGCGACGCCGCGCTGATCCCGAGCGATGTCATGGCCAACCGCGCGTTCGCGATCGCGTGCCTCACGGTGCTGATGATGTCGGCGATCTTCTTCTCCGCGCTGCTCTACATACCGCAGTTCATGGTGAAGGTCCTCGATTACTCGGCGTTACGTTCAGGCGCCGGCCTCATACCTATGATGGGCGTGTTCGCACTCAGCTCGTTCGTTGCCGGGCCGCTCTATGCCCGGCTGGGCCCGAAACTGATCGTGGCGATCGGCGCCGCCTGTCTCTCGGTGGGCATGTTCCTGCTCTCGTTCATCGACGCCGACTCCAGTTACGTTTCGCTGGTGCCGGGCCTGATCGTCGTCGGCGTCGGCGTCGGCGTCTTCTACTCGTCGATCACCACCGCGGGGGTCACCGCGCTCGATCCGTCTCGCACGAGCCTGGCGGGCGGGATCATCTACATGTGTCAGATCGCGGGCGGCGCGGTGGGTCTGGGCTTGAACACCGCAATCGTCACGTCAGGGTCGAGCCTCACGGACGGGATCAGCACCGCGTTCCGGTTCGACGCGGCTCTCGCCCTGGTCGGCCTCACCATCACGATCCTCTTCGTCGGCGGCACCGTCAACCTCGAACGCATCGCCGCCCTGCGCAACCACCACCGCGCCCACGCCTAGCCGGTCGAGAGTGCTCAGGCGGGGCGGAGAGTCTTGAGCTCGCGGGCGTTGTCGCGGAGGACGCGTCGGCCGGCGGTTGCGTCGAGTTCCTCGAGTTCGGCGACGTAGTCGAGCGGGCGGGGCATGCCCTCGATCTGTGGCCTGTCGGAGCCGAAGATGACACGGTCGGCGCCCCTGAGTTCGACGAGCTCGTCGGCGTCGTCCTCCCAGAACGGGTTGACCCACACGTTCTGCTTGAAAAGCTCGACCGGATCGTCCCGGAAGAAGCCGGGCAGCTTGCGACCCACTGAGTGGAGCTTGCGGAAGAGGTCGGGCAGGAACTCGGAGCCGTTCTCGACCGAGGCGATGCGCACGTTGGGGAATCGCACGAACAACTCGTCGAACACCAGCGACGCGAGGAAGTCGTAGATCGCCCGCTCCATCGCGAAGAACTTGATGGACGGGCGACCCGATCCCTCGAACGACGCGGAGAAGCCGTCGCGCGCGTAACCCTGCGACGAATAGCCACTGTCGCCGGCGTGGGCCACGACGGTGACGCCGCTCTCGTTGACCCGGGCCCAGAACGGGTCGAACACCGGGTCAGCAGGCGGCCGGGGCCCGAGCGCGGTCACCGGCGCGGCCGGCCGCATGACCACAGCTCGGGCGCCCTTCTCGAGCGCCCACTCGAGCTCTTCGATCGCCCAGTCGACATCGGCGAGTGAGAGGTAGGGCGCCGCGAAGATGCGGCCCTGGTAGGCAAAACCCCAGTCCTCCTCCAACCAGCGGTTGAAGGCGGTGAACGTCAGGGGCCCCCTGCCGCGGGTCGAGGTGCCGGGTGAACGCGTCGAGTGCCTCGTAGTCATGGTTGTCGGCGTCGAACGCCAGGTAGCCGAGGTCTCGGCCACCGTTCCCCCGGCGCGGTTCGGTTCGTCGATCAGAATACGCCCCGCATGGGCTTGCTGTTCACCGCCGACGCGCACCCCGCGATCGCATCGGGCGACATCACGGTCACGTTCCGCATCTGGAAGCGGGCGCAGGTGAAGGTCGGGGGTCGCTACCGGGTCGGTGATCTCACGCTGGTTGTGGACGGATTACACCAGGTACGCGCCGGCGACATCGCGGTTGCCGACTTGCGGCGCGCGGGCTACCGGGACCTTGATGCGCTCCGGGCCC
>JBOGFL010000110.1:0-3844 GCA_050743285.1 Acidimicrobiia bacterium | reverse complement strand
CGTCAGCACGATGAGGTGCGGGATCACGAGCAACCACTTGACGAGCGGAAGCCAGCGATTCAGTTCGGCCGGCTTCTCGACCGACGCCGTCGCTGGATCACCACTCTGGTCAGCAGTCGTCATGTCGAACTCGAACGGCGGGTAGTCGTTGCGCATGAAGAAGTGCCCGAACGAAAACACCCGCCAGTAGTAGCGCAGGTACATCACCTGGAAGTTGTAGATGCCGTCCGGAATATTCCTCGTGAAGAGCACCGTGAAGAAGCTGACGATCCAGAGGATCTCAGCGACGATGCCGAGAACGGCCACCACGACGTACTGCGGGATCGCGAGCAGCCAGTTGACCAGCGGTCGCCAGCGGTGCACCTCGAGTGGACTCAAGAGGTCGAGCGAAACCGGATAGGACGGAACCGGCATGGGAGCGGCCGGTGCGGGCTGGGTCATGGATCTGCCCCCTGGCAGGTTGAAGTCGACTCTGTTTACCTACGCCGCGGCCCGGGTAGTGTCAACGATTCCCGGCCGTTTCGGAGGCGTTCATGAGTAGCAGCGAGTCGAGCAGCGCGGGCACCGGCGCCGAGATCGAGATCAATGCAACGTTCTTGATCCTGGCGTTTCTCCTCTTCTTCTTCAAGCCGACGTTCGTGATCGACGGCCAGGCGTACACGTCGCAGCCGTGGCGAACCCCGGTGCGCTTTCCCGTCAGCCCCGGACCCCACTCGGTGAGGGTCTTCTTCCCGTACCTCTTCATCAAGGAATGCGGGCCGGCTGACGTCGACGTCGACGTGCCCCCCGCCTCGACCGTACCGATCGAATACAAGGCACCCTGGCTGGTGTTCCTCGCCGGGCGGGTGTCCGTGGGCGCCCCCCGAGCCGCCGGCGCCGCCGCGTAGGGGCTCCGGAACCGAATCGAGGACGCCATGTCGCAACCGCCCCAGCCGCCGCCTCCGCCTTCACCGCCGCCGACCGGCGGACCGGTCGGCCAGCCGTACTCCCCGCAGGGCGGAACAAATGGTCTCGCGACCGCGGCGCTCATCTGCGGGATCGTCGGGTTCTTCTGCCTGATCCCGGCAATCCTCGCCCTGGTGTTCGGGTACCGCGCCAGGAGTCAGATCGACGCATCTGGCGGCGAGCGGGGCGGCCGGGGAACGGCGACGGCCGGGATCGTCCTCGGCTGGATCTGGATCGCGCTCACCGTCCTTTGGGTCGTCGTCGCCGCCGTGGCGGCCGGGTCCGACAGCTGACGCCGTCCGGGCGAACCGCCCGCCCGCCGGAGCCTGCGCGCGTGGTCAGACCGTTCGAGTTCGATCGCTCCTTCGATCTCGACGTCGACCCGGCGGTGGCGTGGCGGGTCCTCGAGCAGACCGGCGAGTACACGCGCTGGTGGTCGTGGCTCGAGTCTTTCGATGCGCGCGGGCTGCAGCCCGGCCGGGCCACGGCAGTGATCAGGTCGCCGCTGGGTTACCGCCTCTACGTCGACATCGACGTGCAGGAAGTGATCCCGGAACGCCGCTTGATCACCGAGGTGCACGGCGACCTCGCGGGCCCGGCCCGACTCGAGCTCATGCCCACCGAGACCGGTTCCACCGCCCGGCTCTGGTGGGAGCTGGCGCTGCGCCAGCGGTTCCTTCGTCTACTCCTCCCGCCCGGACGGCCACTCATGGAATGGGGCCACGACCAGATCGTGGCCCGGGCGCTACAGGACTTCCGCCAGCGCGCGCTGTCGGCGGAGGCGGGCGATCACCGCGCCGGTCAGCGCACCGAACGCGGCGTGATCGGCAAGCTGCGGCATGACCGGCAGCGCCCGGATCTCGGGAACGAGGCGACGGCCGATGCTGAGATCGACGACGCCCACCCCGATCCCCGCCACGGCCCCGACGATGACGGTGTGCCGCCGCGGCAAAGCGAAGGCGGCGGCGGCGGCCCAACCCAGTGACAGGGCGGCGTGGATTGCGGCGGCGGCCGACAGTTGTACGGGCAGCGGTGCGCGGGCCAGCCCGACGAGCCCCGCGATCGCCCGTGTGGATTCCGAGAGCCGGCGGCGGCTGACGACCGAATGGAGCGTCGACGGCGCGCCGGAAAGAGCGCCGGCTATCGCGCCGGCGGCCAAACCGTCGCCGTACTCTGGTCGCCGCCGCAGGCTCCGGCTCCTGCGACGCCGGTCGGCGAAGCCGCCGCCGTCGCGGAGCTCAACCTTCGACCTCACGGCGACCTTCGATGGCGCGGCCCAGCGTCACCTCGTCGGCGTACTCGAGGTCGCCGCCCACCGGCAGCCCACTGGCGATCCGCGTTACCTGGATGCCGAGTGGCTTCAGGAGCTTGGCGAGATACATCGCGGTGGCTTCGCCTTCGATATTGGGGTTCGTGGCCAGCACCACCTCTTGCACTTCCTCGTCTCGGATCCGTATCAACAGTTCCTTGATCTTGAGGTGTTCGGGCGTGATCCCCTCGATCGGCGAGATCGCACCGAGCAGCACGTGGTAGTGGCCCCGTAGCTCGCGCGTCCGTTCCAATGCGACGATGTCGCGCGGCTCCTCGACGACGCACAGCACGTTGCCGTCGCGCTGGTCGTCGAGACAGATCGCACAGAGCTCGCCCTCGGCGATGTTGAAGCACCGGCGGCACCAGGTGACGTGCAGTTTCGCCTCCGAGATCGCGCGCGCCAGCCGGTTGGCGTCTTCGGGCGCCGCTTTCAGGAGGTAGAACGCGATGCGCTGGGCCGACTTGGGTCCGACGCCCGGGAGCCGGCCGAGCTCGTCGACGAGTACCTGGACCGGACGCGCGTAGTCGGACACTCAGCCGAGTCCGAGCGCTCCGAGGTCCATACCGCCGGTAAGGCCACCGAGCCGCTCCTGCTGGAGGGCCTGGGCGAGCCGCAGCGCCTCGCCGACCGCGGCCACGACGAGGTCTTCGAGCATCTCGACGTCGTCGGCGTCGACGACGTCGGGCGAGATGCTGATCGAGCGCAGCTCACCGGCACCGGTCGCGATCGCGGTGACGGTGCCGCCGCCGGCGCTGCCTTCGACCGTCTCGTTCGCCAGCGCTTCCTGCGCCGCGGCCATGTCGGACTGCATCTTCTGCATCTGGCGCATCATCTGGTTGAGTTGCTTCGGGTTCGCCATCGTCCTCAGTGCTCAGGGCTCACTGCTGATGTTCTTCGACAACGGTTGCCCCGAACCGGTCCTGGAAACTCGACAGCGAATCTACCGCTGCCCCACCCGAGACCGGTTCCGGCGCGGACTCGGGCGCGCCGGCCGATCCGCTCGAGTGGAAACCGGCGTGGGAGACCAGCTTGAAACGGAGATCGGCACCGAGCGGCTCGGCGAGCGCGGCCCGGATCGCGTCGGCCTCCTGGCGAAACCGTGTCCGGGCCCGGTCGAGGAAATGGGGCGGCACGCCGAAGACGATGACATCGCCATCTAGCCGCAACGGCTGTGCCTCCTGGACGCTGCGGCGAACCGGAACCGGCAGCGCGTCGAGCGCGCCCGCCCACGCGACCACGACGTCGTCGATGTCGATCGCAGTCGTCCCCCCTTTCTGAGCAGGTGGCGCTGAGGGGCGCTCGGTGCCCTCGGCGGTCAGAAGCCCGGACGCGTCGGGAGGCTCCGGCTCGGGGACAGGCTCGGATACCGGCTCGGGAACGGACTCCGGTTCGGCGTTCACGGCGGCGCGCTCACGGCGCACCGCCCCCAGGGCGCGACCGGGCGCCCCCGGCGGCGCGGCCTCGGCTGCCGGACGATCGCCGACTGCCCGTTCGAGCTTTTCGACTCTGTCGGCGAGCGTCTGGAGCGGCGGCCCGCCGTCACGCCGCGCCAGCCGCACGAGCGCGACCTCGAGCACGAGGCGGGGG
>JBOGFL010000109.1:0-1975 GCA_050743285.1 Acidimicrobiia bacterium | reverse complement strand
CCGCGCGATCGCGTGCATCATTCGGTACTCGCCCTACGTGCAGCGCGTGATCGGGAGGACCTCGGGCCGGGCCCGGTGACGGGCAACCAACGCCTGCGGGTCGCCATCGACGGCACACCACTCGTCGGTGAACGGACCGGCATCGGGCACTTCACTGCCGACCTGATCGACCATCTCGCCGCCCGCGACGACATCGAAGTGGTCGCGTACGCGGTCACGTGGCGCGGCCGCCACAAGTTCGCTGACCTACTCCCGAAAGACGTTCGTGCCGGCACCGCGCCGATCCCCGCACGCGTCGCACGCGCGGTGTGGGAGCGCACCCCGCGGATGCAGATCGAGCGTTGGACCGGGCCCGTCGACGTCGTCCACGCCACGAACTTCGTGGGACCGCCCGCGAAGGCCCCGGTCCTGCTGACGATCCACGACCTCGGTTTCATGCTGCACCCGGACTGGGCGTGGGGCGACGCGCGGGGCTATCCCGAGTGGGTCACCACTGCGCTGAAGCGCGGTGCGATGGTGCACGTCCCCAGCGACTTCGTCGGCGCGCAGGCGCAAGAGGTGTTCGCTTTACCGGCCGAGCGGGTGACCCGAGTTTACCTCGGGCTGGGCCCGATCGCGGAAGGAAACGCCGACGCCGGCCGCGAACTCGCGGGCGCGTCGACGTATGTGCTCGCGCTCGGTCAGATCGAACCGCGAAAGAACCTGCCCGGCCTGGTGCGCGGGTTCGACCGTGTCGCCGCCACGAACCCCGACCTCTCGCTCGTCGTCGCCGGGCCTGACGGCGTCGACCGGCCTGCGTTCGAAGCGGCGATCGCGGCCGCTCACCACGGCGACCGCGTGCGCTGGATTCGGTACGTACCCAACAACGCCCGCGGGGACCTTCTCGCCGGTGCCGCCGCATTCGCGTACCCGTCACGGTACGAGGGATTCGGGTTCCCCCCGCTCGAAGCGATGCGGGCGGGGGTGCCGGTGGTCGCGACCAAGACCGGCTCGCTGCCTGAGGTCCTCGGCGACGCCGCCCTGCTCACCCCCGTCGAGGACGATGACGCGCTGGCCGCCGCCCTCGACCGCTTGCTGCGCGACGACGAACTGCGAGCCAACCTCGTTCGTCGCGGTGCTGCGCAGGCAGCCAAGTTCGGCTGGCCCCGCGCCGTCAGCGAGTTCGCCGACCTCTACCGCCGTGTCGCCGCGACCGGTTGACGCGTCAGGTCACGTGGCGGGCGCGGGCTCCAGCGCGACGCGGGCGACGGCGACGCCGAGCGGGCGCGAGTCGCCGGCAATGCCGACGTCGTCGGGGACCCAGGTCCGGTCGGTGCGGAGGTGGACTTCCAGCTCCCCCGCCCGCACCTCGACCTCGGCCTCACGGGTGAACGGCCGGCCGTCACAAGGGATGTCCCAGGACACGCGCTGGTCGTCGACTTCCGCTTCGAGGCGGATCGGGGCGCCGGCCGCCGCGGGCGGGGCGGTGCCTTCGACGGCGAGGCGACCCCCGCCCGAGAAGTCGGGCGCCAACCAGACCACCGCCGCCTCGGCGGCGCCGGTCCAACGGGCGAGCGGCCCGTCGGCACCACCGATCTCGTGCAGGCCCGCCGCCTGGATGTCGTCGTTGCAGCCGACCCGCAGGTCGGGACGGACGATGCGCCGGAAAGCGTGGCGACTGCTGTACAACCAGCGCGGGTAGGGCCAGCGCTCCTCGCCGTAGGGGCGGGCCACCGCGAACAGGTTCTCGCCCCGATCGGCGAGGTCGACGCCGGGCCCGGTCACCGGATCGCCGGGCAGCGGCGTCCCGATGTCGGCGGCCAGCAGCCGCTCCACTCGGAAGCCGCACGCCTCGATCAAGGCGCCCAGCTCGGCGACCGTGTACTCGCGGTTGTGCCGGCCGTAGGTTCCGTAGCCCGACAGCTCCTCGTAGACGTTCTCCCCCTGCTGCATACGCACCAGGTTTCCGAGGCGCGTGGCGTTCGGCGTCGTGAGG
>JBOGFL010000108.1:0-1872 GCA_050743285.1 Acidimicrobiia bacterium | reverse complement strand
CGACGACCGAGCTGCTGCGCGAGCAGACGCAGGCCTGGCTGGCGGAGAACCTTCCTGACGGTTGGATGGAGGCGGTCGACGCCGGAGACGACAGGCGCGTCGCCGAGTTGCGCCAAGGGCTCGACTACTCCGACTGGTGCAAGCGAATGGGCGAGTCAGGTTACGCGACGCCTACCTGGCCCGCTGAGTACGGCGCCGGGCTCTCCCTCCCGCCCGCACAGGCCAAGCACGTCAACGAGGTCCTCAACCACTACCGCGTGCCCCGCTCGTTCAACATCATCGGGATCGGCATGGGCGGACCCACCGTGATCAGCTGGGGAAGCGAAGATCAGAAGCAGCGGCTTCTGCGCCCGATGGCGACCAACGAAGAGATCTGGTGCCAGCTGTTCAGCGAGCCCGGCGCCGGTTCCGACGTCGCCGGCCTTGCGACGCGCGCGGTGCGCGACGGTGACGAGTGGGTAGTCACCGGCCAGAAGGTGTGGACGACTCTCGCGCACATCGCCAAGTGGGGCATGCTCATGGCGCGCACGAATCCCGACGTGCCGAAGCACCGTGGGATGTCGTACTTCGTCGTCGACATGCAATCGGCGGGCGTGACCGTTCGGCCGCTGGTGCAGATCACCGGCGACGCCGAGTTCAACGAGGTCTTCTTCGACGAGGTGCGCATTCCCGATTCTTCCCGCCTCGGCCCAGAGGGCGACGGCTGGCGGGTCGGCATCACCACCCTCATGAACGAGCGGGTCTCGTTGTCCGGGGCCGGCTCGGTCGGCGGCGCCGTCGGCGGGAGCCCGGTCGAGCGCCTCATCCAACGCCATTCGCCGGTCGGCGACGCCCGCATCCGCCAGTCGCTGGCTCGGGCGTACATCGACAGTCGCGTCATCCGCTGGAACAACCAGCGGGCCGCCGACAGCCGGCGCGCCGGCGCCGAGGCCGGGCCCGAAGGCTCGATCACGAAGCTTCAGCAGGCCGAGTTCAACCAGCGGCTCCAGACGCTGGCAGTCGGCCTCGAAGGGCCGAACGGCATTGCCTGGGACGGCCGGGGCCTCTCGGGCGCGGGTGAGCTGGCGTGGGTCCCGACCGACCGCGACGACCAGCGCAGCATCACGCGCGGGTTCCTGCGCGCGGTCGCCAACACGATCGAGGGCGGCACGTCGGAGATCATGCGCAACATTCTCGGCGAGCGGGTGCTCGGACTCCCCAAGGAGCCGGACAACTCGCGCGATCTCCCGTGGAAAGACGTCCCGCGCTCGACTTGAGCTACCCGTGAGTCGCCAGCTGCGCCGGTTCCTCCGATCGCGTGGGGCATACGACGACGAGATCGATCGGGCGGAGCGCGAGGGCTGGCTGACACTTCTCGTTCTCGACTACATGCTGATGCCAGGTGCCCGGCAGTACACCCTGAACGACGCCGCCGCGCGTGCCGGGCTCGACATCCAGACCGCCCGCCGCATCTGGCGCGCCGCGGGCTTTCCCGACCTCGCCGACGACGTGCCCTCGCTGACCGATGCCGACGTCGAAGCGCTCTGCACGGTGGTCAAGTTCGTCGGCGCCGACCAGATGGGTCTCAGCATCGACTCGATACTCCGCGTGACGCGAGTGTCCAGCGCGTCGCTGGCGCGGATGGCCGACGTCGAGAGCGACTTCACACGCGACAACGTTCAGCTCGCGCGCGATGCCGGGCTGTCGGATGTGCAGATCGCCGAGCAAGTCAAACGCGCAGCGCGCTTCGACCATGCGGAGCGAGTTGTCGACCATCTCCACCGGCTCCAGCTGCGCGCCTCGACCCTGCGCAAGCTCGCCAGCACTGACGTCCCTGACGAAGCCGGTTCGCTTGCGGTCGGATTCGTCGATCTGGTGGGCTACACCGCGCTC
>JBOGFL010000107.1:0-2227 GCA_050743285.1 Acidimicrobiia bacterium | reverse complement strand
ATGCTGCGGCTCACCGGGGGCCGGGTGCTCAATCGTTTCCGTGGCGGCAAGATCCTGTTGCTCACGAGCACGGGTCGCCGGACGGGGAACCTGCGCACGTGGCCGCTGCTCTACCTCGACGACGGCGACGGGTTCGTCGTGGTCGGCTCGAACGGCGGCCACGACCACGATCCGGCCTGGTGCCTGAACTTGCGGGCCGAGCCGGCCGCATCCGTCGACGTCGAGGGAAAGAAGGTCGCGGTGCGGGCGCGCTTCGCGCGCGGGGCCGAGCGGGCCGAATGGTGGGACCGCTTCATTGCCGCCTACGTCGGCTACGCCGACTACCAGGGAGCCACTGATCGCGAGATCCCGGTGGTCATGCTGGAACCGGGGGCATCGACATGACCCGGAAGAAGGCGCCCGCCCCGGGTGAGGCGCCCATGCCGGCAGCCGACGCGGCCGCGCTCCTGCGCCGCAACGCGACCGATCCCGGGATCAGCGATCGCCCCGCCGTACGTTCCGACGATCGGATCTGGACGCACGCCGAGCTCGTCGCCGAGGCGAGCCGCTACGCCAACCTGCTCCTCGCGCACCGGCCCGCGGACCGCGCTCCGCACGTCGCCGTGCTGCTCGACAACCTCCCCGAGTACCTGTTCGCGCTGGGCGGCGGCGCGCTTTCCGGTGGCGCCGTGGTCGGCCTCAATCACACCCGCCGCGGCGAGCACCTATTGCGCGACATCGCGCACACCGACATCGACTTGGTGATCACCGAGCCTCGCCACGCGGAGCTGCTGGCCCCGATCCGTGACGAACTCAGCGTGCCCGTTTACGTCGTGGGTGGCTCGCTCGAGAATGCCCTCGCCGCCGCCGGCAGCGGAGATCCGGGCGTCGAGCCCGGCCCCGATACGCTGTGGGCGCTCATCTTCACGTCGGGAACGTCGAGCGCGCCCAAGGCGGTGATCTGCTCGCACCGCCGGCTGCTCGTGACCGGGAACCGCATGGGCATCATCATGGACCTCGGCCCCGACGACGTCGGCTACATCTGCATGCCGCTGTTCCACTCGAACGCATTGATGGTCGGTTGGGCGCCGTCGATCGTCTACGGCGCATCGATAGGTCTGGCGCCGCGGTTCAGTGCGTCGCGCTGGCTCCCCGACGTTCGCCACTACGGCTCCACGTACTTCAACTACACGGGGAAGCCGCTGGCGTACATCCTGTCGACAGCGGAGCAGCCCGACGACGCCGACAACCCGTTGCGGGTCGCGTTCGGCAACGAAGGTTCACCTGAGATCGTGGCGGAGTTCGCCCGCCGGTTCGGCGTCGACGTCATCGACGCGTACGGCGCGACCGAGGGCGGCGTCGCCGTCGATCGGGACGCCGCGGAGCGGGAGGGAGCGCTCGGCAAGGCGCCACCGCACATCAAGGTCCTCGATGACGACGGCAACGAGAAGCCGCCGGCGCGCCTCGACCGCGACGGCCGGCTCCAGAACGCCGAAGACTGCGTCGGCGAGATCGTGAACACGGCCGGAGTCGGACCGTTCGAGGGCTACTACAACAACCCCGTTGCCAACGCCCGCATGACGCGGTTCGGCTGGTACTGGACCGGCGACCTCGGGTATCTCGACGAAGACCGCTACCTGTACTTCGCCGGCCGCGACGCCGACTGGCTCCGGGTCGACGGCGAGAACTTCCCCGCCGGCCCGATCGAAGCCGAGATCGCCCGCTACCCCGACGTGGTGCAGGCCGTCGTCTACGGCGTGCCCGACGACCAGGCCGGCGACCAGGTCATGGCCGGGCTCGTCCTGCGCGAGGGCGCCGGCACCATCGACCTCGACGACTTCGCCTCCTGGGTCGATGCCCAGCCGGGGTTGGGCCCGAAGTGGCGACCCCGGTACGTGCGCGTTCTGCACGACCCGCCGACCACGGGCACGAACAAGATCCTGAAGCGGACGCTCGTCCACCAGAAATTCCGCGCCGACCGCACGAGCGGTGACCCGGTGTTCGTCAGGGGCCGGGGCGAGGAGCGGTACCGACGTTTCACCGCCAACGACGAGAACGAGCTACGGAAGTCGTTCGGCGCCAACGGGCGCGAGCGTTTCTGGGATCTCTGACCCGCTGGCCTCCCCCTGAACTCCGGGCCGGGGCGCGGCCCGTTCCCATGGTTCTCCCAGGTTCGTCCTCCATCGTGGGCACGTCCCTTGAACCGAGAGAAAGGACGAACAATGGAGCTCAACAAGCACATGGTCGC
>JBOGFL010000106.1:0-2967 GCA_050743285.1 Acidimicrobiia bacterium | reverse complement strand
GTTGTGAGCTCGGCGTAGGTGTGCCAACGGCCTTCGAACTGCAGGGCCGGCGCGCCGGGATCGAGCGCGAAGACGTCGTCGAGCCCGGTGACGACGTCGGGGACCCCGGCGCTCGGGCTCACGCTCCCGGCCACTCGTGGAGCGGCAGGCCCGGCGTCGGCATGCCCTCCCACGCCACGACTCGCCCGGGGACGGCGTCGGTGGCGAACAACGTGCGGCCGTCGGGACCGCCGAAGCAGCAGTTCGTGGTGAGGCCATCGCCGTCGAGGGCGAGGAACTCGACGATCGTGCCGTCGGTGTCGACCACCCTGACTCCGTGTTCGATCGTCGACGCGACGTAATACCGTCCGTCGGCGTCGAGACAGAAGCCGTCGCCCGCGCCGCGCCCGAGCTTCTCGATCACCCACTCGCGCGAGCCGTCCGCAAAGAGCCGCTGCAAGCCCTGGCGTTCGACGACGACAAGGTTGGCGTCGCGGTCGATCGCGATGCCGTTGCAGTAGAAGAAGTCGGAGGCGTGCACGCGTACGGCTCCGTCGCGCTCGCAGGCCATGACCCGTGCGATCGGCGGGTCGGGTGGCGGGAAGTGGCCCGGGTCCGTGAAATAGACGGTGCCGTCGGGCCCGACGACGAGGTCGTTGGGCGCGTGCAGGTCGATGTCGGCGAGGTAGGTGACCGTGCCGTCGGGCGCGGCGCGCTGGAGGCCGGGCGTCGCGAACCGGGGCTGGGGCGGGTCGGCGAAGAGCCCGGTGGCGGCGAAGTCGAACCCGCCGTTCTGGGTGACGAGAACGCTGCCGTCGGACGCCCGTGCTGCACCGTTGGCGCCACCACCGGTGTCGGCGTAGCGCTCGGCCCGGCCCGCCTCGGGCCAGACGCGGTAGAGGGCGCCCTGGGCGACGCTGGTGACGACGAGCGTCCCGTCCGGACACCACACCGGGCCCTCTCCGAACGGGACCCCGTCGACGACGACCTCGGCCTCTGGCATTGGCTCCTCCCGGGGCACCGAGCGTAACGGCGGGCCGGGCATGGACGAGACGTGCCGGCCCGGCAGTTCCGCCAGAATGGGCCGATGGCCGTGCGCGTGCTCAACATGCTGGGGTCCGGCGCGGCCACCGCCATCGCGGCGGTGGACGGCGTCGAGGTGATCGAGGTCGGGCCCGAGATCCCCGATGACCTCACCGGCGACGTGCTGTTCGCGGCCTGGACGGAGCACCCGATCTTCGGGCGGCTCGATGTCATCGGCGTCGACTGGATGCATCTTCCCGGCACCGGCATCGACTCCTGGCCGCGCCAGCTGCTGACCGGGCGCACGGTGACGTGCTCCCGCGGCGTCAGCGGGATCCCGATCGCCGAGTTCGTGCTGGCATCGATGCTTGCGTTCGAGAAGCGGTTCCCCAGGATGTGGCTTCAAGAACCGCCCAAGCACTGGAACATCGCCAACATCGACGAGATCGGCGGGAAGACACTCGGCCTGGTCGGGCTGGGCGGAATCGGGATCGAGGTCGCCCGTCGCGCGCTCGCGTTCGACATGCGAGTTGTCGCGGTTCGGCGTACCGGGGCGCCGGCGCCGACGGCGGGCATCGAGATCGTCTCCGGACTCGACGACCTTCTTCCGGTCGCGGACCACCTCGTCCTGGCGGCGCCGGCGACCCCGCGCACGCAGTACCTGCTCGACGACGAGACGTTCGCCCGGGTCAAGCCGGGCGTGCACCTCGTGAACATCGCCCGCGGGTCGCTCGTCGATCAGGACGCGCTGCGCCGCGCTCTCGACGACGAGCGCGTCGCGCTGGCGTCACTCGACACCGTCGACCCCGAGCCCCTCCCGGCCGGCCACTGGCTCTACGAGCATCCCCGGGTCCATCTCAGCGCGCACGTGTCGTGGGGCTCCCGGCGAGCCTTCGACCGCATCCTGGAGTCCTTCGTCGACAACCTGCGGCGATACACCACGGGCGCGCCGCTCGCCGGGATCATCGACGTCGACGAGGGCTACTAGCGACCTTGCCGGGCGCCGCGGTCATCGGCACCGGCTTCGGTGCGCGCGTTCACGTGCCCGCGCTACGGGCCGCCGGGTTCGAGGTGTTGGCGCTCGTCGGCACGGATCCCGAACGTACGTCCCGCCGGGCCGAGCGGAGCGGCGTCGATCGCGCACTGACGTCCCTCGATGACGCGTTGGCGCTACCCGGAGTCGACGGCGTCTGCATCGCCACGCCACCGGCCACACACGCCCAGCTCGCGATCGCGGCCGCTGAAGCGGGCCGTCATGTGATCTGCGAAAAGCCCTTCGCGCTCGACACGGCCCAGGCGGTGGCGATGCAGCGGGCGGCGGACGCTGCCGGCGTGACCAATCTCGTTGGCTACGAGTTCCGCTGGGCACCCGAGCGGGCGGTGTTGGGCCGCGTCCTGGCGGAACGCGCGATCGGCGAGCCCCGCTTTGTAACCCTGGTGCAGTACGTACCACTGGTCGCCGACCCTGACGCGCGATTGCCCGGGTGGTGGTTCGACGCCGCCGGTGGTGGCGGCTGGCTGGGCGCATCGGGCTCGCACATGATCGACGCAGTGCGCGTGTGGCTGGGGGAGTTCGCTTCCGTCAGTGCCGCGCTCACCGTCGTTTCGGCCCGCACTGATGTGGCCGAGGACTCGTTCACGATCCGATTCAGCCTCACATCGGGGGTCGAAGGCGTTCTGCAGCAGACGGGGGCGACATGGGGGCGCACGGCCGGTATCACGCGCGTGGCTGGGAGCCGGGGTACGGCCTGGATCGAGAGCGAAGCGGCCTGGGTCGCCGATGCAGCCGGGACCCGCCGTCTTGAAGTGCCGGACGAGCTCGAGCTCCCGGAGGTGCCGGTGGCGAGCGACGATCCCCGTCACCGATTCACGCACCTCGAACTTGGTCCTTACACCCGCCTCTGCGAAGTGCTGCGAGCCGGTGTCGAGGGCCGTCGGCACGATGCCGCGGTTCCCGTGCCGACG
>JBOGFL010000105.1:0-5173 GCA_050743285.1 Acidimicrobiia bacterium | reverse complement strand
GTGCATGAGAGACGCATCTCAGAGATCAGTGGTACCGGCGAGTTCGGCGGCCTTCTGCATCATGTCGAGGACGATGGGGCCGAACGCCTCCATCTTGGGGTTGTCGGCGCCGCCGGCGACGTACCGGGCGTACCCCGCCTCGAGCACGATGGCGATCTTGAAGCGGGCGAGGATCTCGTAGTAGTCGATCTCGTCAATCGGGCGACCGCTCACCTGCTCGTAGTGCGCGAGAAGCTCCCCTCGAAGCGGCATGTCGCTCATGTCGACGTACCCGAGGCTCGAGAAGTCGTCGCCGTCGTGCGGCCAGCCCATGATCACCCAGCCGAGATCGAGCAGCGGATCGCCAACCGTCGCCATCTCCCAGTCGACGATCGCGGCGAGCCGGGCCGGTGCACCGTGGGCGAACATCACGTTGGCGAACTGGTAATCGCCGTGAAGGACGCCGGGTTCGTAGACGCTCGGCTTGTGCACGCGCAGCCACGCGGCCGCCTCGTCGGTACCGGGGAGCTCACGGAACTTCACCCTCGAGAGGTGCGAGAGCCATCGGTCGACCTGGCGCTCGTTGAACCCGTCGGGCTTCCCGAATCCCTCCAAGCCACGCGCCTTCCAGTCGACGCGCGACAACCGCGCGATGCCGTCTACGAGCTGGAGACCGAGCCCGCGGCGGGCCTCGGCGTCGGTGTCGAACGGCGCGGGCCACGTGCGCCCGTACTCCATGGGCGACCAACCGTCGACGTGGCCCATCAGGTAGAAGGCGGCGCCGAGCACGCTCTCGTCGTCACAGGCCGCGATCGCCTCCGGGTGCGGGACGTCGGTGCCGTTGAGCGCATTCAGGACGCGGTACTCGCGCAGCATCGTCTCGTTCCGGCCGGCGGGCACGTTCCGCGGTGGGCGCCGCAGCACCATCTCCTCGTCACCCCGGCGGACCTGGAAGATCTCGTTGGACGCCCCACCCGAGATGAAGCTCAGCTCGATCGGGATCCCCTCGCCGGGAAGACCTTGCGCGTCCATCCAGCGCCCGAGCTTCCGGGTGTCGACGAGTCCCTCGGTTCGGCTCCCGTCGTCGTCGATCGCGGAGAGACCCGACGAATCGCTCACAGGTTGCCGACCTCCAGGTCGATGAGGTGTGCGAACCGTTCCCGCGCCGCCGCCCGTCGGGGCGGCAGGTGCTGGGGCGGGAACAGGCCCTCGTAGGGCTGGTACTCCTTCAGCACCTTGCGGGCGATGGTCACCTTGTGTACCTCGGTCGGCCCGTCGGCGAGCCCCATGACGGGTGCGATGCCCCACATTCCTGCCAGCGGCATCTCGTTCGACACGCCGAGCGACCCGTGGATGTGCATCGACCGTTCCACGATGTCGTGGAGCACCTGGGGCATCGCCACCTTGACCGCCGCGATCTCGGTGCGGGCCTTGTGCCCGCCCTGCTGGTCGACGGTCCACGCTGCGTGCAGCACGAGCAGCCGGAACTGCTGGAGCTGGATGTACGAATCGGCGATGGCCTCCTGCACGATCTGCTTCTTGGCCAGTACCTCGCCTTGGGTCACGCGACTCAGCGCCCGCTCGCACATCATGTCGAATGCGCGCTTGCACATGGCGATGGTGCGCATGGCGTGATGGATCCGGCCGCCGCCGAGGCGGGTCTGGGCGATCACGAACGCCTGCCCCACGCCCCCGAGGATGTTCTCGGGCGGTACTCGCACGTCCTCGTACCGCACGTACGCGTGCGAACCCTCGCCCTCGTGCTCGCCGCCGAGGCCGACGTTGCGGATGATGTTGACTCCCGGCGTGTCGGTGGGCACGAGGACCATCGACGCGCCCTGGTACACGGGCACGTCGGGGTCGGTAACCACCATCACGATTGCGAACGTGGCGTAACGGAGGTTCGACGAGAACCACTTCTCGCCGTTGATGACCCACTCGTCGCCGTCCTGCTCGGCGCGGCAGATGAACTGCTGCGGGTCGGATCCCGCCTGCGGTTCCGTCATCGAGAAACACGACGAGATGCGTCCGTCGAGGAGCGGCTCCAGGTACTTGTCCTTCTGCTCTTGGGTGCCGTAGTGCGCAAGGATCTCGGCGTTGCCCGAGTCGGGCGCCTGGCATCCGAAAACACTCGGTGCCCACGTCGACCGCCCGAGGATCTCGTTCATGAGCGCCAGCTTCAGCTGGCCGAAGCCTTTGCCACCGAGGTCGGGCCCGAGGTGGCACGCCCACAGGTCACGGGCCTTCACCTCGTCCTGGAGCGGACGGAGCACCTTCTCGTGCACCGGGTGCGATTTGTCGTACACGAGGTGCGAGCTGAACGCGAGGTCGATCGGCTCGATCTCCTCGCGCACGAACTCGTCCATCCAGTCGAGCTTCTCCTGGAACTCGGGATCGGTGGAGAAGTCCCAGGCCATGTGCATCCCTCCGGTTCAGAGTGTCGCGATGTTCATCGCGGCTTCGACGCCCGTCGGCAACGACACCGCTTGTGGCGTGAGCTGCACCGTGCGCCCGACCAGCTCCTCGTCCTCGGCCGCGGCCAGGAATTCGGGGGCGACGATCTTGCCGTAGGCGCGTTCACCGTCACCAACGTCGCAGATCACCACACCCCACTCCGGCTCGCCGTCGCGGCCGTGGGCCACCGAGTAGGCCGCCACCGTCGCCTTGCCGTCGTGCTCGTCGCGGATCCCGCAGGCCCCGGCGGCGTCGAGCCGAGCCTGCACGCCCTTCGAATCGGGAGGCGTCACCGGACCCGGCTCGGTGGAGTACGCGCCGTAGACGTGTTTGGTCATGTGCATCCCGACGCCGCTCACGAGCCCGACCGAACCCGGGTCGGCTCGGAGCGTCTCGGTCATCGTGGCAATCGAGTGTGACAGGTAGTCACTCCCCGCACCCCCGTGATACGGGAGGCCGCCGGTCACGGTCAGCGGACGGGAATCGCCGGCGTCGAGGCCGAGCGCGTCGTGGGCGAAGTTCACCGAGCTGCCGAAGCAGCTGTAGAGATCGAAGTGCGCGACACCGTCGACATCAGTGCCCGCGATGCGCAGCGCCTCACCCGAAGCCGCCGCCATCGCCGGCGAGCGCCACATCTCCCCGTGCTCGGCGACGTACGTCGGATCGGTCGCGTAGCACCAGCCGCGGAGGTAGACGCGCTTGTCGCTCGGAATGCCGAGCGCGTCGGCCTGCTCGTCACTGGCGAGCAGCACTGCCGCGGCCATGTCGACGTCCATCACCGACACCATGTATTTCGTGTAGGGATAGCCGACCATGCGGTTGTCGGGCGCCGGGGTCACGATCTCATCGACCGAGCGGGCCGTCCGGAACCACGCGTTCGGGTTGTCCGCCGCGATCTCGGTCATGGGCGCCATCATCTCGGCGATCTGACGGCGGTACTCCGGCAGGCCGACGCCGAGGTGCGCCCGACGGGCGTTGTCGAAGATCGCGAACGTCAACCACGCCTGGTACAGGTCGTGGGCCATCTCGGCGGGATGGAACGGCGCCTCCCATGGGAATGCCCGCTTCTCAGCGGGCTTGAAGCGGTAGCTCGCCCGCTCCCCGCGCTTCTTGAGGCGGCGCTGGGTGGCAAGCGCTTCGGCGCCGGTGACGAGCGCGAGGTCGGTCTCGCCCCGCAGGATCGCCGCGCCCGCGTCCTGCACGAGCACCTGGGGCGTGGTGCCGCCGATGCCCGAGTAGAGCCGGTGACGCGGCGATGCCCCCAACGCATCCGCGAGCCGGGCGGGCGGATCGTCGTACTGCCAGGTCTGGCAGTAGACGATTTGCAAGCTGTCGAGCCGCGCGAGGGCATCGGCGGCGCCGGAGTCGGCCGCCGCCGCCCGGGCCACTTCCCCCCACATGTCGAGGGGCTCGGGCGCACCGGCGTCACCGACGGCTTCGGGATGCCATGTCCGCTGGCCGACTCCGATGATGCACGGGGCGCGGGGCTCGCGCGCCATTCTCAGCGGCCCTGCCATTTCGGCGGCCGCTTCTCGGCGAATGCGAGCGGCCCCTCTTTGGCGTCTTCAGTCTGGAAGACCGCTGAACTGATATCGCTCTCGTTTCGATAGGCCTCTTTCAGCGACATTCCGAGGCCCTCCCAAACGCTGCGCTTCGTCGCCTGCACCGCGAGCGGCGCGTTGGCGGTCATACGGCGGGCGAACTCGTACGCGGTGTCCATCAACTTCTCGCTTGGGACTATCGCGTTGAGGAACCCCATCTCGTAGGCGCGTTGCGCCGGAATCAGATCCGCGCAGAGAAGGAACTCCATTGCCTGCGGGAACGGAATCTGTCGAGGCAGGCGCACCGTCGTGCCGCCGCCGGCGAACAGACCCCGCTTCGGCTCCATGACCGCGAACTTCGCTTCGGGAACTGCGACCCGGATGTCGACGCCGCCGAGCATCTCCATCCCGCCGGCGGTGCAAAACCCGTTGACCGCGGCGATGATCGGCTTCCAGATCTTTGCGCCGCGCAGCACCGCCTTGGTCCCGTCGTCGAGGCGATAGCCGTTGATCTCCTCCAGGCCCTCCTCGGCGATCTGTTTCTGGAGTTTCGTGATCTCGGGGATGTACCGCTTGAGGTCGGCACCGGTGAAGAACGCGTCTTTGACGCCGGTGACGATCGCCACCCAGGCTTCAGGATCTTCGTCGAACCGCTCCCAGGCCGACCGCAGCAGGAAGAAGTGCTCCATGTCGGCCGAGTTCTTGGCTTCGGGGCGGTCGATGGTGATGACGACGATGTGCTCGTCGTCCCTCTCGTAGTGGATCGCCATGCGAACCTGACATCGTAGTCAGGGTTCACCCGCGGCGACTAGGGTTCGCAGCCGCAAGGAAAGAGGAGACAAAACGCGTGGGAGATGAGTCCCGGAAGGCCCTGGTCACCGCGCCGTTCCGCGGCGCGGGCCTGGACACCCTGCGCGACCTGGCCGACGTCGTCTACGACCCGTGGATCGAACACGAGCCGCTGCGGCTCTACACCTCGGAGCAACTGGCGGCGCGCATCGAAGAAGAGGGCGCCAACCTCCTTGTTGTCGAGTCCGATTCGGTCAAGGGGCCGGTGCTCGAGCTGCCGCTCCTGGCGATCGGCTCCTGCCGGGGCGACCCCAACAACGTCGACGTCCCGGCCGCGACGGCCGCCGGCATCCCCGTGCTGCGCGCTCCCGGCCGCAATGCCGACGCGGTCGCCGAGCTCACCGTGGCGT
>JBOGFL010000104.1:0-1513 GCA_050743285.1 Acidimicrobiia bacterium | reverse complement strand
ACCCGGAACAGCGCGCCGAGGGCGGTGGCGCGCACCCGGGCGTCGGGATCGTGATCGACGGCGGCGACGAGGCGGCGCCGATCACGCCCGGTTACTCGTTCGCGATGACCCAGCTCGGCGAGCTGCGCGGCCCGCTCGAAACCGTCTTCACTCAACGGGTCGGTGCGCACGCACACCGACGGTACCGTTGCCGAGTGCGCCGTTCCTTCCGCATCACTGCGCTCGTCGTGCTGGCGTCCGTCGGCACCGTGCTCGCGCCGGTTGCGGCCGGCGCGGCGGGCCGCGCGCAGCTCGCTTCGGTCGATGCGCTCGGTTGGTTGGCGTTGCCCGGGCCACACGGTGACGCTGTTCGCGTGCCATCCGCCCGGCAGCGCCGCGTATCGCTACGTGGTGTTCGGGCAGCTGGTCGCGGGCGCGGTGTGACGGGCAGGGTGGCATGTCAGGCTGGGCCGGTGACCTCGGAGATCGCCCGTGAGCGCTGAGCCGCCCGCGACCGCGATCGAGCCGCCGCCGCCCGCCGAACCCACAACCGAAGACGTCGCCGCGATGCGGCGCACGCGCCGCCGCAGGTTCATCCTCGGCTCACTCGTGTTGGGGATCGGCGGAATCCTGCTCGCCGGCTTCTTCATTCACTTGCCGTACATCCTCATCTCACCGGGCGAGGCAACACCACTCGACGGATCTGTCGTGATGATCGAGGGCGCGCCCACCTATGAGCACCACGGCGAGTTCCTCTTCCTGACGGTACGGGTGTCGAGCAGCCAACCGAACGTCTACCGGGTCATCGAAGGTTGGCTGGATGACGACGTCACCGTCCGCAAGCAGGAAGACGTACTCGGCGGATTGTCGTTCGATGAGAACGAGGTCATCAACACCCTTCAGATGCAGGAGTCGCAAGACTTCGCGAAGAAGGTCGCACTGGAGACGCTCGGCTACGACGTGCAGGTGGTCCGTAGCGGTGCGATCGTCGTGGTGGTCGCCGACGGAGGCCCGGCCGACGGGAAGCTCCACGTCGGAGACGTCATCACCGCCGTCGACGGTCAGCAGATCCGCCGCAGCGAGCAGATCCGACCCATTGTGCGCGCCAAGGCGCCCGGCGAGGGCCTGTTGTTCACGGTCGAGCGCGGTGACGAAACGAGAGACATCGATGTCACTGCGGGCCGAAACCCCGAGGACGGGAGCACGTACGTCGGGATCTCGACCCAGACGCGCGAGCGGTACCGCTATCCGGTCGAGGTGCAGATCGACACCCGCGACGTCGGCGGCCCTTCCGCCGGTCTCGCGTTCACGCTCGCGATCATCGACGACCTCACGCCCGGCGACCTGACCGGCGGTGAGGACGTCGCCGTCACCGGCGCCATCCGACCGAGCGGCAATGTGAAGGAAGTCGGGGGGGTCGAGCAGAAGGCAGCCGTGGCGCGCGACCGGGGCGCGGTGCTCATGATCGTTCCGGAGTCCGAGGTCGATACCGCCGAGCAGACCGCCGGCGACATGTCCGTGGTCGGCGTCGAAG
>JBOGFL010000103.1:0-6173 GCA_050743285.1 Acidimicrobiia bacterium | reverse complement strand
GACGATGCGCGCTCGCGATGCGGCGAGCTCCTCGAGCCGCGCTTGGAGCTCGACGTTCAGGCGATGGACTTCCGCCTCCTGCGCCTTCCGTTCGGTGATGTCGGTGTAGGCGACCATGTTGCCGAAGACGCGGCCGGACGCGTCTCTGACCGGGGCGGACGCAATCGAGACCTCGACGAGCGTTCCATCCTTCCGCTGTCGCACGGTCTCGTAGTCGTTCACCGACTGGCCCGCGCGCACCCTCGCGAAGAGCTCCGCGGCCTCGGCGCGCTTCGAAGGCGGCGCCAGGGGAAGGCCGCGGCGGCCGAGTATCTCCTCACGCGACCAGCCGAAGATCCGCTCAGCCGCCGGGTTCCACAGCCGTATGCGCGTGTCCAGGCCGAACTCCACCAGCGCGAGCGGCGAGGAGTCGATCAGCGCCTGCAACCGCTCCTCCTGCGCCTTGCGATCGGTGATGTCCGTGGCTGATCACGTTACCGACGACCAGGCCGGATCCGTCTCCGTCCCGAGTGTACGGCCGTTCGGCCTCGGGCGGGGGCCTCCATGGCGAGGCATCTCCTTGGACTGGTCTTGTAATCCGGGGAGCTCCGTGGGACGCTTGAAAGAGTCATGGGATCTGAGGGGGACGCCTGATCTCGGTGCGCCACTTGGTGGCTGCGGCAGCGGTCTTAGCGGTGGTGCTGACCTCGCCGGGCTTCCTGCGAGCGGACGCTCAGGCCGCGCGCCCCTGCACCGTGCTCGGGACGAGCGGAAACGACGTGCTCGCCGGCACGCCGCGCGCCGACGTCCTCTGCGGCTTCGGTGGAGACGACGTACTGCGAGGACTGGGCAGCAACGACGTCCTGCGTGGAGGCCGCGGGGACGACCGCGTGCTCGGAGGCCCCGGGAACGACCGCCTGCGCGGCTGGGGCGGAGACGACAGCCTGAGCGGCGGCGGAGGGGACGACGTGCTCCGAGGATCGAGACATTCCGACCGCCTGAGTGGCGGCGGAGGGGACGACGTGCTCCGAGGATGGAGACATTCCGACAGCCTGAGTGGCGGCACCGGCAGCGACGACTTGCTCGGGGCGCAGGGGAACGACAGCCTGGCGGGCGGGGGAGGGGCGGACGTGCTGAGGGGCGGGGGAGCCGCCGACCGGCTGGACGGCGGCCCCGGCAGCGATGACCTCCTCGGCGGAGACGGGCGCGACAGGCTGGACGCACGGGACGCGCCCGGATACGTCGACCGGCTCTTCTGCGGGCCCGGGGGCGACACGGCGCTCGTGGACGCCGCCGACTCGGTGGGAAGCGACTGCGAGAATGTTCCGGGCAACGCCGCGCCGACGGACATCGCGCTCTCGAACGCGTCGGTCGCGGAGAACCAGCCCGCCGGGACTGTCGTCGGCGACCTGACGGCGGTCGATCCCGACGCCGGCGATGTGCACGCCTTCGCGCTCGCGTCGGGCGCGGGCGACGCGGACAATGCCTCCTTCCAGGTTGTGGGCGCCGACGTGCGGACGAATGTCGTCTTCGACTACGAGACGAAGAACAGCTTCACGATCCGCCTGCGGGTCGTGGACGGCCACGGCGGCAGCTACGAGGAGCAGTTCACGATCTCGGTCAGCGACGTCCCCGAGAACGCGAACCCCGTCGCAGTTGACGATGCCTACTCGACGACCGAGGATGCCCAGCTCGACCTCCCGACGTCGGGGCCGGGGAGCCCGGCCGAGAACGACACCGACGCCGACGGCGACCCGCTCGACGTCACGGCGGCCAGCAACCCCAGCGGTGGCAGCGTCTCCATCAGCGGAGGCCAGATCGAGTTCGTTCCCACCCCAGACCTGTGCGGGGCGGCGGCCGGCGGCTTCGATTACACCGTGTCCGACGGACAGGGTGGAACCGATACCGGTCACGTGTCAGTCGACATCACCTGCGTCGACGATTCGCCGGTCGCCGTCGACGACGCTTCGGCCCTGAACGAGGACGCCGCCGCGACCGCGATCGACGTCCTCGTAAACGACACCGACCCCGACGGCGGACCCAAGTCGATCACCGCCACGACGGACGGCTCGAACGGAGTGGTGGTGATCACCGGCAGCGGCACCGGCCTGACCTACGAGCCGGCCGCTGACTTCTGCGGCTCCGACAGCTTTACCTACAGGCTGAACGGCGGTTCCGCCGCAACCGTGTCGGTGACAGTCACCTGCGTCAACGACGCGCCGAGCTTCGTCAAGGGGCCGGACCAGGCGAACGTCGCGAACCAGAATGCGGACGGTTCGCCAAGGGCGTTCACCATCGATCCCTGGGCGACCGCGATCTCGGCCGGGCCGGCCAACGAGAGCGGTCAGACCGTCGAGTTCGTGATCGACAGCGTCATCCCCGCGAGCATCTTCACAGTGCAACCCTCTGTCTCGGCCACGGGCGTCCTCTCGTTCACGACCGATCCCACCCAGACCGGGACGGCCACGATCGTTCTGCGCATCCGCGACAACGGCGGCACCGCCAACGGCGGCAGCGACACGTCGGTGACACAGAGCTTCACCATCCAAACGATCAACCCGCCGCCGATCGCCGTCGACGACAGCTACACGGCGACCGGAAACGTCGGCATCAACGTCGGCATCCCGGCCGAGGGCGTCCTGCTCCGCGGCACCGACGACACGCTCTTCGGCGCGACAATCACGCACTGCGGCGCGACGAGCGGCACGGCGGCGGCCGTCTCCGGCGGCACCTGTACGACCACGTCCGCAAGCGGTGGCAACGTCGTGCTCAACACGAACGGCACCTTCACCTACAACCCGCCGCCGGGTGTCACCGGCACCGACCACTTCTTCTACCGGCTGACCAACAGCGCGGGCAGCTCGGTCGGCGACGTCTCGATCACGATCGGCGACATGATCTGGTTCGTCGAGAACGACGCCGCCGCGTGCACCGCCCTCGCCGCCGGGTGCGGCCGTCTCTCGAGCCCGTTCTCGACGCTGGCGGCGTTCCAGGCTGTGAACAGCGGCGCCGCGCCGAACCCGCAGCCCGGCGACACGGTCTTCCTCCACACCGGCTCGGGGGCCTACACCGGAGGCGTCGCCCTGCGCGACGAACAGCCCCTGATCGGCCAGGGCGCCGGCGCCAGCATCGCCACGATCAGCGGGATCACGCTCGCGCCGTTCAGCAATCCCTTGCCCGCAACGGGCGGGGCCCACCCTAGCCTGACCACCTCGGCGGCTGCGACTAACGCGATCACGCTCGGGAGCGGGAACACCGTCCGCGGGCTCGACATCGGGAACAAGACCGGCTTCGGCATCGCCGGCACGAACTTCGGCACCCTCACGCTCTCGGAAGTGGACATCACCGGCTCGGGGCAGGCGCTCAACCTCACGACCGGCACCGCCAACGCCACCTTCGGCACCCTCTCCTCCTCGAGCGGGACGAACGGTGTCGCCCTCGTCGGCGTCTCCGGCTCACCCACTGCGACCGGCGGCACCCTCACCGGCGCCACCGGTGACGAGCTCGTCATCAGCGGCGGCGGCGCGTCCTTCACCTACCCCGGGTCGATCACCAACACCGGCACGAACAGGGCCGTCAACATCACGGGCAAGACCGGCGGCACGGTCGCGCTCTCCGGCCAGATCACCGACACCGGCGGCTCAGGCGACGGAATCAGCCTCAGCGGCAATACCGGCGCCACGATCAACCTCACCGGCGGCGTCCAGCTCTCGACAGGCGCGGCGGCCGCGTTCACGGCGACCGGCGGCGGCACCGTGAACGTGACCGGAGCGAGCAACACGCTCGCGACGACGACTGGCACGGCGCTGAACGTCGCGAACACGACGATCGGGGCGGGCGGGCTGAACTTCCGGAGCATCTCGGCCAACGGCGGCGCGAACGGCATCGTCCTCAACACCACCGGCTCGAACGGCGGGCTCACGGTCACCGGAACGGGCACTACCGACGGCTCGGGCGGCACGATCCAGAACACCACCACACGGGGTGCGAGCCTCGTAGCGACCGGCCAGGTGAGCCTCAGCAACATGGCCTTCACGAACGCGGCGACGGTCGACTTCCCGGCTGCGCCGACCGGCCTCTCGCTCGGAAACAACACTGCCGACAATGCCGCCGTCCACCTGCAGACCGTGGACGGCGCCGCGCTCACCAACGTCGACATCAACGGAAGCGCGGAACACGGCATCAACATCCACGACGTGCAGAGCTTCTCGCTCGTCGCCAGTTCCATCCTCAACGCCGGCAACGCCGCCGACGAGGACGGCATCCATGCCTACCGGCTCAGTGGCACGAGCGCCGTCACCAACACGACGATCACGAGTAGCGGCGACGACAACGTCAACATCCAGAACAACACCAACCTCCCAACGGCCTTCACGAACGTCGGCACGATCAACGTGACCGGAGGCAGCTTCAACACAGGCGTCCTCGGCAGCGGGCTCCTGTTCGGCATCCGCGGCACGCACTCGACGACGATCAACATCGCCGGCGTGACGACGAACAACAACTTCAGCGGCGGGGTCGTCGCCGACACGTTCGACACAGCGACCTCGGACATCGAGGTGTCCGGCTCGACGATCACCAACAACAACGACGCCATCCAGATCTCGTCGAACAACGGCAACACCGACTTCGACATCCACGACAACCCGAATATCACGAACCAGGATTTCGTCAACATCACGATCCTGAAGGCGGCCTTCTCGACGGGCGGAAGCCTCGAGGGGCGGATTCGCAACAACCCCAACATCGACGTCGAGAACGGTCACACGGCAGACGCCGTCTCGACCTTCCAGGCAGGAGGCGGGTCGCTGAGCGTCGTCGTGTCCGGCAACGACTTCGACTACGCTGGCACGCAACGCGTCATCCTCGCCCAGGCGGGGCAGGACGGCGGCGGCGCCCTCAACGCCACTATCACCGGCAACGCCATCGATGTCGCGCTCGACGGCGCGGGCAACGCGGTCACCGGGATCCTCGCCCAGGCAGCGATCGCATCACCGTCCGGGGACGGCGCCTCGCTGTGCGCAGACCTCGGCGGCGCCGGCACGCTCGCGAACACCTTCACGCACTCGCTCGGCGGCAACATGGCCGGCGGAGACATCCGGGCGCGCCAACGGCTGAACGGAACCGCGCGCCTTCCCGGCTACGCCGGAGCCGCGAACGACACCGCCGCCGTCTCCGCCTACCTGATCGGGCGGAACGCGCTGGTGAACTCACCCCCGGCGACCGCAACTGCCGAGAGCACAGGCTTCGCGGGCGGAGGCGCCTGCCCGCAACCGTCGCCCTGATCCTGCCGGCTGACGGCGCGCCCTCGCCGGGCCCGGACGGAACGTTTCCGCTCGCACTGGCTTGGAAGCGGAGGGAGGGATTTCGAACCCTCGATCCGCCTAACGACGGATAACGGCTCCGAACGCCGAGGCGTTCATAGGCCGCTGCCGAGAGGTACTGTCAGGTTCGTCGCCCCTGTCCTCGAGGAGGAATGATGAGCGTCCCATATGAGGGTGGCTGTGCCTGCGGAGAGGTTCGCTACCGGCTTACGTCCGATCCGCTCATCACGCACTGCTGTCACTGCCTGAACTGCCAGCGGCAGACCGGAAGCGCCTTCGTGATCAACCTGCTGATCGAGGCGGACCGGGTGGAGTTGCTTGCTGGCGACCCGCAGCCGGTCGACGTCCCTCGCGACGACGGCAGCACGCAGCGGATCTTCCGTTGCCCGACCTGCCAGGTGGCAGTCTTCAGTCTCTACGGAAACCCGGCGGTGCGGTTCGTCCGCGGCGGTACGCTCGACCAGCCCTCGAGCGTCGTGCCCGACGTCCACATCTTCACCAGATCCAAGCTGGCCTGGATCGAGCTCCCCGACTCGGCGCCGGCATTCGAGGTGTACTACGACTCAAAAGCGCTGTGGCCGCCGGCCAGTCTCGAGCGGCTCGAGGCGATCGTGCCACGACCCCTCGGTTAGGCGGCGCGGCGCAGCGGCTCCTCAGCCGGCGAAGCGGCCCGCACTGTGTGGAAGGCGCCGGCCAGACGGCCGAGCGTGAGCGCGCCGAGCATGAGGCCGAAGTCGCGCAGTGCGATGTCGTAGTAGGTGGGCGGATCGACGGTCAGCAGGTTGACGATGATGCCCGCCAGCCAGGCCGCGACCACGTACGCTCCGAGGCGCGGCGCCACGGCGACCAAGACCCCGGCCGCGATCTCGA
>JBOGFL010000102.1:0-1854 GCA_050743285.1 Acidimicrobiia bacterium | reverse complement strand
CGTCCACCCGGAGCTCGACGCGGGCGTGGCCGAGCTCGCCGAGTTGGTCGCCGACCTCGCCGGTGGCGCCGGGCGGATCGCGCTCGACGACATCACTGCGGCCATTTTCCGGGCCGGCGACGCCCTCCTCGGAGGTGCCGAGCTCCACGACGCCAGCCTCGTGATGGGCCCGGCCAAGGTGTGCAAGACGGCGGACGAACTCGCGTGCATCCACCAGGCGCAGTTCATCAACGAGCAGGCGATGCACGATGTGCAGGCCGCGCTCGCACCCGGGCTCCGCCAATGCGACCTGAGCGGCATCTTCCTAGAGCGCGTCTTCGACTTCGGCGCCACCGCCAACTGCATCGATCCCATCTGGCAGGTGATGCCGGCGTGCAAGGCCGACATCTACACGGTGCACGGCGACCTGGCCTTCCCGCTCGTCACCACCGACCGCATCCTTCGCGAAGGCGACCTCATCTGGAACGACACCGGCATCAGCTACGAGGGCTACGCCTCCGACTTCGGGCGGACGTGGATCGTCGGCGCCGACCCCGAACCGACCGCCGCGCAACAGGCGCTCTTCGAGCGGTGGAAGGCGGTCGTGGACGCGGTCCTCGAGGCGGTTCGACCGGGGGCGACGGGCCGCGATCTCACGCGCGCCGCGGTCGAAGCCGACGGTGGCCGCAAACCATGGCTCGAGCACTTCTATCTGATCCACGGTGTCGGCACCGACAGCGCGGAGATGCCGCTCATCGGCACCGACCTGGGCGACGAGTTCGACGGGAGCATCGTTCTCGCGCCCGGGACGGTGATGGTGCTGGAGCCGGCGGTTTGGGAGGACGGCGTCGGCGGCTACCGCGGCGAGGAGATCGTCGCCGTTACCGAGGACGGCTGGGCGCCACTCAGCGACTACCCCTACACACCGTTCTCATGACAGCAGATCGCGGCGCCGGAACTCTGGCGCTCGACGACCACCCGCGCATCGACTTCGACCACATCCGTCGCGAGCGCCGAGAGCGCGTGCTGGCCGAGATGGAGCGGCGCGACCTCGACGTGCTCATGCTCGGACGCGAAGCCAACGCCCGGTTCGCCGCGGGCGCCCGCCGTCTCTGGACGTCGGGGACCCGGCCGTTCGCCCCTGGCTGCGTCGTCGTTCGTTCGAGCCAACAGGTCCATCTGCTGAGCGTGTGGGACGACGGCATCCCGCCCGAGATCCCAACCGGAAACCTGTACGGCATCTCGTGGAACCCGCTCCACCTGATGGAGGTTCTGGGCGCCATCCCGGGCCTGGCCGGGGCCCGCCGGGTCGGGGTCGACGCCATGAGCCCCCTGATGGCCCAGCTTCTGCCGCTGGCGATCGGCGATGCCGAGATCGTCGACGGCAGCGATGCGATGCGAGCCGCGCGCGCCGCCAAGACGTCGGCCGAGCTCGATTGCATCCGGACCGCAGTTGCCATCGCCGAAGGCGCGATGGCACGCACCTCGCCGTCGCTGCGGGCCGGCATCCGCGAGCACGAGCTGCAGGGCGCGTTCGATCGTCACCTGACCGAGTACGGCGTGACCGCACCGGCGTTGGAAGGCATCGGCGTCGTCAGCCCGAAGGAGTGTGGCGCCGACGTCGGGCCACCGTTGCGAGTCGTTCCCGGTGCGCGCGTGATCGAAGAAGGCGACCTGGTGGTGTTCCACGCCGCCGCGCTCTACGCCGGTTACGAGGGTGACGTGGCGCGGACGTTCCCGGTCGGCGAGCCGACTCCTGCTATGTGCTCGCTCGCCGACCGTGCCGGGGGAGTGCTCGATGCGGTCATCGCGGCGTGCGCGCCGGGTGCGCCCGGTTCGGCGCTCGTCGACGCCTACGACCGCACGGGCGAGGCT
>JBOGFL010000101.1:0-5697 GCA_050743285.1 Acidimicrobiia bacterium | reverse complement strand
GCTCAGGGCGATGACCGTGACCCGGGCCCGCGGCCGGTCGTGGGACAGCCCGGCGGTGGTCGGCGAGACGTCGAGCAGCGTCCGCGACGGGGACGGCGTTGTGGTCGCCCAGGAATCGGCGACGTTGACCCTGACCTAGGCCCCGCGGTCCACCGAATCCGACAGGAGCTGCTGCAATACACAGAAGAGCATCTGCCGTTCGGCGTCCGAGGCCTTCGGCCTCCAGGCCCGGTCGAGGAGCTCCACGCAGGCCGCAGGGTCCTGGTCGGGTTCCCCCGGGATCGGTTGCACGAAGTGCTGGGTGCCCCAGTCGAGCTCCTTCACGAGCTCGAGGTTCCCGGGCTCGAAGGTGTGGTAGCAGTACTGCTGGAGAACGGCACGAGACTCGGCAACCAGCGTGCTCTCCGGAACCGGCCAGTCGAAAACGATGCGTTTCAGGCGCTTGAGCGTCGCGTTGTCGTGAAGCGATGACCAGAACACGCCCGGCGGCGCGCCGCGAAGGAGGATCGCGAACTCGAGGGGAAAGCCTCGGTTCGACTCCACGTCGTCGGTGCCGATCGACACTGTGTCTTGAAGTCCGAGGAAGCACTTGGCGAAGTCGGTGACGACATCGCCTCCTTCGAGAAGGTCACGTCGAGCCGGTCTCACCTCGAAGGAGACCCGAGGCGCTTCCTCGCGGACGGTGCGAAGGGTCTCCCAGTACCGCAGCTTTCGTTTCTGACGTCGAAGCCAGCCCGAAGGGCCTTGCAGGTGCCGGAACCCCCACTGTCGCCACGCGGCTTCGAGCCAGGTGTCTTGTGGCCGCACGTAGTACGCCACGCGCACGGTATGCGCGTCGGCGAGCGCGTTGAGCTCGACGCGAAACTCACGGATACCTTCCCAGAAGAGAGACGCGTAGTCCTCGTTCGAGAGGACGATCGCGCCGAGGCGGTTCGCGCACGCATCGATCTGCTCGAGAATCTGCTCGAGGGTCTTTATGCGAACGTCGGGCGGCCGCGGTCGACGGAGGTTCAGGACAGGAAAGGACTGGGAGGTGTCGCCACGCGAGGGCACCACTTCGATCGAAGACGCCGGCGTACGCTGAACGACCCGTACCGGATGGGCTCCCCGCTCGCGCAACAACGCCGCGTGCTCGCCAAGCCACCGCTGGACACTCGACGACCCCGCCTTCGACATGCCGGCGTGGATGATGATCAAACCCATCGCGTCTCACCCGGTACGCCGTAAGCCGCCCGAAGCGCCCCTCAGTCTCGAGTGCGGGCGACGGAGTCGGGACGAGGCCCGAGAGAACTCAGTTGGGGGCGGGCTGAGACTCCTCGTCGAGGAGCTTCTGCAGTTCGTCGTTGAAGCTCCCGATCTCGCTGCGGAGGTCGAGCAGGAAATCGAGGACTTCGGCACTCGGCACGAGATCCCGACCGCCGAACCGCTCGAGAGCCTCGTCCACCATCAACGTCAGCCTCGTCTCGCTGCCCATGCCACCGCCTCTCACCGAAGTCCGTCTCTACCTGACTGCAACCTACCCCAGGGAAGGGATCTTCCTAAGTCACGAATGTGAATCCCCGGTTTCGTCGAGGCCCTGTTGGAGGGTGTTCCACGCCAGGGTCGCGCATTTGATCCGGACCGGGAACTTCACGACGCCCTGCAGCGCCTCGAGGTCGCCGAGGCGGACCCCGGAGAGCGCGGCGGCGAGATCCGCCTCGCCGTCCCCGTCACCTTCGAGCTTCGACTCGTGAATCGACATGAGGCCCTTGAAAGCCCGTATGAGCTGACGGGCCTCGTCGACCGGTTTACCCTTCACCGCCGCGCTCATCATCGATGACGACGCCTGGCTGATCGAGCAGCCCTGCCCCGAGATCTTGAGGTCGCGGACGGTGCCGTCGTCGACGTCGAGGTAGAGGACCACCTCGTCGCCGCACAGGGGGTTGAAGCCCTCCACCTTTTGGGCCGGCGGCACCGGCAGCTCGCCGCGGTTCCGCGGCGCGCGGTAGTGGTCGAGGATGATCTCGCGGTACAGGTCTTCCAGGCCGGGCATGACGGTCTCGGGTTTCCTCCGGTCCGATGCGAACTAGATGGCGAAGAACTTCTCGGCTTTGGCGAGGGCTTCGACGAGTGCGTCGACGTCGGACTCGTCGTTGTACACGTAGAACGATGCGCGCGTCGTGGCGGGTACTCCGAGCACCCGCATGAGGGGCTTGGCGCAGTGGTGGCCGGACCGGACGCACACCGCGTCTTCGTCGAGCACCTGCGAGACGTCGTGGGCGTGGATGCCCTCGAAGAGAAACGACACGGTTCCGCCCCGCTGCTCGACGTCACGCGGGCCGTAGACGGTGAGGCGGTCGCCGAAGCGCTCGTCGAGCGCGGTGAGCGCGTACGCGGTGAGCTCCCGCTCGTGGGCCCGGACCGCCTCGAAGCCGAAGCCGTTCAGGTAGTCGATGGCGGCGCCGAGGCCGGTCGCTTCGACGATCGGCATCGTGCCGGCCTCGAACTTCCAGGGCAGCTCGTTGGGCAGAAAACCGTCGACGCGAACGTCGCTGATCATCTCGCCGCCGCCGAGGAACGGCGGCATGGCGTCGAGCAGCTCTTCCCGGGCCCACAGCGCGCCGATGCCGGTGGGGCCGAGCATCTTGTGCCCGGTGATGCCGACGAAGTCGGCGTCCCAAGCCTGCACGTCGATCGGAATGTGGGGTGCGGCCTGGGCGGCGTCGACGAGCACCCGGGCGCCGGCGGCGTGAGCGGCGTCGGCGAGCGGGCGGATGTCGGTGAGCGTGCCGAGCACGTTCGACGCCGCGCTGACGCACAGCAGCTTCGCCCCGTCGAGCAGCCGGGGAAGATCGCGCAGGTCGAGGCGGCCGTCGTCGGTGAGCGGGATCCAGCGCAGTTCGACCCCGCGCTCGGCGACGAGCATGTGCCACGGCACGACGTTGGCGTGGTGCTCGAGCTGGGTGAGGACGACGGGATCACCGCGCTCGAGGTTGGCGCGGGCCCAGGAGTACGCGACGAGGTTGATCGCCTCGGTCACGTTGCGTGTGAACACGATCTCGCGCGTCGAGCGCGCGTTCAGCAGCCGCGCCACCTTGGTGCGAGCGCCCTCATAGGCGGCGGTCGACTCCTCCGAGATCGTGTAGACGCCTCGGTGCACGTTGGCGTAGTGGTCGCGGTAGTGCTGGTCCATGGCGTCGAGAACCGATAGCGGCTTCTGTGACGTTGACGCCGAGTCGAGATACACGAGCCGCTTGCCGTTGACCTCGCGCTCGAGGATCGGGAAGTCGGGCTTGACGGCGGCGGTGTCGATTGTCACGCCGCCACCTCCCGGAACACGTCGAAGCCCTCGCGGTCGAGCTGCTCGGCGAGATCGACGCCGCCCGAGGCGACCACCCGGCCGTCGAGCAGGATGTGGACGGCGTCGGGCGTGAGGTGGTCGAGGACGCGCTGGTAGTGCGTGATCAGCAAGATCGCCAGCTCCGGCCGCGCCGCCCTGACCGCGTCGATGCCGGCCGCGACCTCCCGCACGGCGTCGATGTCGAGCCCGGAGTCGGTCTCGTCGAGCACAGCCACGTCGGGCTCCATCATTGCCATCTGAAGGATCTCGTTGCGCTTTTTCTCGCCGCCGGAGAAGCCCTCGTTCAAATAGCGCTCGGTGAAACGGTCGTCCATGCCGAGGCGCTTGGTCCACTCCATGAGCGCCATCCGCACCTCGAGGACCGACAGGTCAGCGATGCCCTTGCGGGACGCCAGCGCCTGGCGGAGGAAGTTGAGGACGCTGACGCCGGGGATCTCTTCGGGGTGCTGGAAGCCGAGGAACAGCCCGCGAGTGGCCCGCGCGTCGGTGGTGAGCGCGGTGATGTCCTCGCCTCTCATGAAGATGCGGCCCCCGGTTATCTCGTAGGCGGGATTGCCCAGCAGGGTGCTGGCCAGCGTCGACTTCCCCGACCCGTTCGGGCCCATGAGGGCGTGAACCTGCCCCTCGGGCACAGCGAGCGAGACCCCCTGCAGGATCTCGTGACCTTCCACCGAGACGTGGAGATCGTCGATCAGAAGCGCGTTTTCCGGCCCCATGACCATCAATTCTAATAACACTACGTACGTAGTGAAAATCCCCCCGGGCAGGAGCCAGGGAGACGACGCCGAGGCGGCGGGGCGACCCGGGCCGCGCCTCCTAGGGGCGTCGGGAGAGGGAGAGCGCGAAGTTGTTCTCTGGGTCTGTCCACCACTCGGTGAGCTCGAGGCCCGCAGCGGCCAGTTCGCGCTCGATGCCTTCACGGCGGAACTTGGCGCTGATCTCGGTCCGCATCTCCTCGCCGTCGGCGAACGCCACGTCGAGGTCGAGCGCGGCCACGCGGATCTGCTGCTCGCCGTGGGACCGCAGCCGCATCTCGACCCACTCGGCGTAGGGGTCCCACCGGGCGACGTGCCCGAAGCGGTCGGGTGCGAAGTCGGCGCCGAGCTCGCGGTTGAGGACGTGCAGGACGTTGCGGTTGAACTCGGCGGTGACGCCGTCGAGGTCGTCATAAGCGGCCTCGAGCCGGCCCGCGTGCTTTACGAGGTCGGTGCCGAGCAGAAGCAGGTCGCCCGCTGCCATCCCGGCCGCGAGCTCGCCGAAGAACTCGACCCGGCGGGCCGGTGGCAGGTTGCCGATGGTGCCGCCGAGGAACGCGATGAGTCGTGTGCCGCCGCCCGGCAGCCGGTCGAGGTGGCGTTCGAAGTCACCGACCACTGCGTGCACTTCCAGGCCGGGAAGCTCGCCGGCGATGGCGTCGGCGGCGGCGCGCAATGTCGACTCGCTGACGTCGAACGGGGTGAAGCGTCGCAGCGTGCCTGCGTCAGCCAGCGCGGCCAGCAAAAGTCGAGTTTTCTCCGATGTGCCCGATCCCAACTCGACGAGCGTGTCGGCGCCACAGCTCGCGATCTCAGGGCCGCGTTCGATGAGGATCGCCCGCTCGGTCCGGGTCGGATAGTACTCCGGCAGCCGGGTGATCTCGTCGAAGAGGTCGGAGCCGCGCGCGTCGTAGAACCACTTGGGCGGCAGCTCCTTCGGCGCCGCGGTCAGGCCGGCGCGCGCGTCGGTGCGCAGCGCGGTCTCCATGTCTTCCGGTCCGAGGTGGACCTCGACGCGAACCGGCAGGGGCTCGGTGGTGATCATGTGTGGGCCTCCAAAGGGGTGACGGTGATCCCGCCGCCCTCGGCCTCGAGGAGCGAGCCGTCGGGGACGCGTTGCCAGTCAGGGCCGTTGTCGAGTGGCTCGGAGGCGATCGTCACCGCGCCGTCCCGCTCCCGGCTGAACAGGGAATTGACGGACGCGGTGGCGGCGATGCGGCGGCCGTCGGTCAGCAGGAGATTCAACGGGCCGGCGCTGCGGGCCGATATGCGCTGGTAGACGGCTGTCAGCGCGGTGCCGGGATCCAGTCCCGCGTCGAGATGCTCGAGCGCGATTGCGAACAGGACCTCGGAGTCGGCGTCGCCGTCGAACGTCCCGTGCCACCGGTGGCCGAGCCCCTCACGCAGCTCGTCGCCGACGCCCTGGTAGAAGCCGTCGACCCGGCCGTTCAGAGAGAACAGCCATCGCTCAGATGTGAAGGGTGCGTTGCCGGTGACCGCGATGGTGGCGCCGGGCGAGGCGGCGCGCGCCGCCGCGAGGCCGGCTTCGGTCCAGATCTGCGTGGCGCGCGCCGCGAAGAGCTCGTCGCTCCAGATCGGTGC
>JBOGFL010000100.1:0-6186 GCA_050743285.1 Acidimicrobiia bacterium | reverse complement strand
CGCTGGCTGCGCTCGGGGATACCCCTCGCGCGGTCGCTCGCTCGGACGCCGTATCTCGGCGCCGGTTGGTCTTGCCGCACTCATCTTGTTCCCCAGGCATAGGTCTGCTTGTAGAGGCGGAGGTAGGTGAACACTTCGGTTTCGATCACGCCAGGAATCGCGCGCACCTTGTCGTTGAGGAGCGCGAGCAGCCCGTCGTCGTCCTCGCAAACGACCTCCATGAGCAGGTCGAACGAACCGGCGACGATCACGACGTAGTCGACCTCGGGGATGGCGGAGATCGTGTCGGCGACCTCGCGCAGGTCACCGGCGACCTTGAGCCCGACCATCGCCATCCGCTCGAAGCCGAGCATGAGCGGATCGGTGACGGCGACGATCTGCATCACGCCGCTGTCGACCAGGCGCTGCACGCGCTGGCGGGTGGCGGCCTCCGACAGGCCCACCTGCTGGCCCAGCTTCGTGTACGGGGAGCGGCCGTCTTGTTGGAGCGCTTCGATCAGGCCCTTGTCGACCTCGTCGATGACGACCGTGCCCGCACGCGCCACCGCGCCAGCATGTTGCACGCGGCGGGGACCGCGCAAGGGATTCCGTTGTCGGAAGCCTCTCCCGTGACGAAATCCGTTGTGTGGCTACGATCCGACCGTGGCCCCGGCATTGGCCGCCCCCCTCGCTCCCGGCTTCGCCGAACGGGTCCTCTGGCACGACGGGCTCCCGGCACCGGTCGCCGTCCCGGAACGGCCGCTACCGGCTCAGGCGGAGGTCGTCATCGTCGGTGGCGGGTACTGCGGGATGACCGCGGCGTGGCAGCTCGCCCGCCGGTCACGTCATGCCGTTGTGCTCGAAACCGAGGCCGTGGGCTACGGGGCCAGCTCGCGCAACGGCGGCATGGTGATCCCCGAGTTGAAAGCGGGCCCGCACGCGCTGGAGGTCCGGCACGGTCCGCTGGGGCGGAAGCTCGTGGCGGCGGTGTTCGACGCCTTCGACCTGGTCGAGTCGCTGGTCGCCGACGGCACCGTCGACTGCGACTACGAACGCGGCGGCGGGCTGCTCCTCGCGCATCACCCGCGCCTGGTGCGCGAGCTGCAGGAAGTAGTGAAGGAGTGGACCGACGACCTCGGGGTCGAGGCGCGGTTCGTGCCGCGTGACGAGCTCGCGGCCGAGATCGGGACCAGCGCGTACTACGGCGGGCTCGCCGTCGAGAAGACCGGCGGCTTGCAACCGGCGCGCTTTCATGCCGGTCTCGCCCAGGCCGCCCTCGGAGCGGGAGCAGAGGTGCACGAGCACACGCGTGCGCTGTCGATCGAGCGGGCCGCCAGCCGGTTCCGGGTGGTGACCAGCCGGGGAACCATCGAGGCAGGCGATGTGCTGGTGGCGACCAACGCGTACGCCGACGGGGTGCTGCCGAAGCTGCGCCGCCGGGTGTTGCCGATCGGCAGCTTCATCATCGCCACACAGGTGCTGGATCCCGCGCTCGCGAAGGAGCTGAGCCCGCAGGGCCGGATGTTCTACGACACCAAGAGCTTCGTCTACTACTGGCGGCTCTCACCTGACGGGCGGATGGCGTTCGGCGGGCGGACGAGCCTGGCGCCGACCACGGTGACGCGGTCGCGCGATCTGCTCTACCGGGAGATGGTGCGCATCCACCCGCAGTTGGCGGGCGTGCCCCTCGAATACTCGTGGGGCGGCAACGTGGCGATCACGCTCGACCGTCTGCCGCACGCCGGGCGCATCGACGGTGTCGCCTTCGCCACCGGCTGCAACGGCACCGGCGTGGCCCTGGCTACCTGGTTCGGCATGCGCATGGCCGGTTGGCTCAGCGGCGAAGAAGACCCGCCCGTCTTCTCGCGACTCCGTTTCCCACCCATACCTCTCTATTCGTTCCGCTCGGCCTACCTGCCGTTGGTGGGCCAGTGGTTCCGCACCCGCGACCGGCTAGGACGCTGACGCGAGCTCGTCAATGGACGTGACCACGTCGAAGCCGTCCCGATCGGTGAGCCAGGCGGAGTTGGCGCGGTGCAACTCGTTCGACCTGTCGTAGCGGTTGAGGAACACAACGAGCGGGTGTGGGTCGAGCGCGTCGGCGCAGAGGCGGACGGCGTTGAGTGTGCCGAGACCGGCGTCGGCGACGAGGACGACAACGTCGGGCGCGAGTTCCACGCAGAGGTCGACATTGTCGCCGTCGGCCGTCAGCGGCGAAAGCGGCCCGCCCGCGCCTTCGACCAGCCCGACGTCGATGCCCGCCGGCCAGCTGAGCTCGGCGACCAGATCGGCGATCGTGAACGGTGGCACGCCCAGCTTCTCGGCGGCCATCGGCGGTGCCATCGCCACGGCGTAGCTCCGGTGCGCGAGGCATACCGCCTCGGGCGTCTCGCCGGTGGCGGCGGCGAGCACTTCGGCGTCGGTGGAACCCGAACCGGGCTCGAACGACTGCACCGGCTTGCGCGCCGCGACGTTGACGTTGCGTGCCCGCAGCGCCTGGAGCGCCGCCGCCGCCACCCACGTCTTGCCGACTTCGGTACCGGTGCCGGTCACGACGACCAGCCGGGCCGGGCGGGCGGTCACTCGAGCCGGGCGAGCGCCGCCGCCAGCGTGCCGATCTGGTCGGGAGTGTGCGCGGCCGACAGCGCGACCCGCAGCCGCGAGGTGCCCGGCGCGACGGTGGGCGGCCGGATCGCGGGAACGAGCAGTCCCTCGTCGAGTAGCGCGGTCGCAGCCGCGAGCGCGCGCGCTTCTTCACCGACCACGACGGGCACGATCGGCGACGGGTGGCCGGGCCGCAGGCGGTCGACGTGCCCGCGCAAGCGGGCTCGCAGCCCGTCACCTTCGGTCGACCGGACGATCGCCAGCGCGGCGCGCGCGGCGGCCGTATCGGCCGGCGTCGACGCGGTGGTGAAGATGTACGACCGGGCCCGGTTCACGAGTAGGTCGGTGAGCGGCGCGGGCCCGGCGACGAAGCCGCCCAGCGCTCCGAGCGTCTTCGACATCGTGCCCACGCGCAGCGCCAAGATCCCGTCGAGGTCGGGATCCGGGCCGAGCACCGCGTGGGCCTCGTCGATCACGAGCAGGGCGTCGTGACGGGCGCACACGTCGATGAGGTCGGCCAGCGGCGCCACGTCGCCGTCCATCGAGAACACCGAGTCGGTGACGACCAGAAGGCGACGGTCCGCCGTGGCCGCGAGCAGCTCGTCGAGGTGCGCGACGTCGCAGTGGCGGTAGACGGCGGCGTCGGCCCGGCTCAGGCGGCACCCGTCGATGATCGACGCGTGGTTGCGCTCGTCGGAGCAGACGAGGGCGCCCGGTCCGGCCATGGTGGTGAGGACGCCGAGGTTGGCCTGGAACCCGGTGGGGAACAGGACGGCGCGTTCGGCGCGCTTCCAGTCCGCCAGCTCGGCCTCGAACTCGCTGTGCACCGGCCGGGATCCGACGATGAGCCGGGCCGAACCCGATCCCGTTCCCCAGCGGTCGAGCGCGGCGTGGGCGGCGGCCACGACCGCCGCGTGCTGCGTGAGCCCGAGGTAGTCGTTGGAGGCGAACGACACGACCGGCCGGCCGTCGGGACCGAGCTTCCCCTCCGGTCCGGACGCGTCGAAGTCACGCGGCGCCCGCCACTGCCCCGCTCGCCGGATGCCCTCGTTCTCCGCTTCCGCCCACTCCCACCAGCTCATGGCGCGACCTCGAGCAGGGAGGCACGGAGCGCGCCGACGATGCACTCCAGCTCGGGCGTCGTGATGGTGAGCGGTGGCATGAGCACCACGACGTCGCCGAGCGGGCGCAGCAACACGCCCCGTTCGACCGCGCCCGCACACACCTTCCGTCCCCAGCGGAGATCCTCGCGGGGGGGCGCAAGCTCGACGCCCCCCATCAGGCCCTGCAGGCGCACTTCACGCACGGTGGGCAGTGGTGCAATCTGCTCGGCGAGAAGCGCCTGCAACTCGACCGACCGCGCCCGCACGTTGGCAAGGACGTCCCAATCGTCGAGCAGCTCGAGGTGACGGCGCGCCACCGCGGCCGCCAAGGCGTTCCCGCCGAACGAGTGCCCGTGGTAAAGCGTTCGCTCGCTGAGGTCCGGCCCGAGGAACGCGTCGAACACGCGCTGGCTGGCGACCGTCGCCGACTGGGCCAGGTAGCCGGCGGTGAGCCCCTTGCCGATGCACAACAGGTCGGGACGCAGCCCGCACTGTTCCGACGCGAGCAGCGTGCCGGTGCGGCCGAACCCCGTTGCGACCTCGTCGCAGATCAAGAGCACGCCGTGTTCGCGACACGCGGCCGCCAGGGGCGCCACCGCACCCGGCTCGGCGACGAGCATTCCGGCCGCGCCCTGCACCAGCGGTTCGATCACCACCGCGGCGAGCTCGTCGTGGTGCTCGACGACGAGCGCGGTCGCGGCCTCGGCCCAGTCGGGGTCGTCGTAGCCGGGCGCGCGCCGTACCGGGAAGCGCAGCGCGTCGTACACGTCGGTACCGAAGCCGGAGGCGCCCACCGACAACGACCCGATGGTGTCGCCGTGGTAGGCGTTGCCGAGGGCCAGGTACGACGTGCGCCCGGGCACGCCCCGGTTGGTCCAGTACTGGAACGCAATCCGCAGCGCCTGCTCGACCGCTGCCGCGCCGTCGGACGCGAACAGGAAATGCGGTCCGTCGACGGGGACCAGCGGCGCGAGCGCCTCGGCCAGCTCGATGACGGCGACGTTGCCGTTGCCGAGCATCGTCGAGTGTGCCACCCGGTCGATCTGCTCGAGGAGCGCCTGGTCGAGCTCCGGTACCCGGTGGCCGAGGGTCGTCACCCAGAGCGACGAGATCGCGTCGAGGTAGCGCCGTCCGTCGACGTCGATCAGCTCGTGGCCCTCGGCGCGCTCGACGATGACGGGCGAGTTCTCGGCGTAGGCGTCCATCTGGGTGAATCCGTGCCAGACGACCGCCGCGTCCCGCTTCGTCCAGTCGTCGGCGGTTCCCACCGCGCGAATCGTACGGCTGCCGTTACCCGGACAGAAATTCGAGCAGCAGTTCGTTGAGACGGTCGGCCGCGTCGTACGGAATCCAGTGGCCGACGCCTTCGATGCGTTCGTAGCGGAACTCGCCCCCGACGAACTGCTCGGATCCTCGCATCTGGGCCTCGCCCAGGTGAACGTCGCCGTCACTCCAGATCGCGAGCGTCGGACATTGCGTCGCCGGGAGCCCGAGCGGCTCGGTGGCGCCGAAGAACGCCGCGCCGGCGTTGGCGCGGTACCAGTTGAGCGCCGCGACCAGCGCGCCCGGCTCGTCGAGGTTGTGCGGAAACCGGTCCCAATCCCGATCGCAGAACAAGGCACGCAGACCGGACCAGCCGTCGTGGCGGAGCCACTGCTCCGCCTCGGGAGATTGGAAGAACAGCATGTACCACGACCGCTCGCGCTGCTCGACGCCGCCCGCAGTGAAGAACGCGTCCGGGTGCCCGACCGAGATCGCGACGAGACGCTCGACCCGCTCGGGCGCGAACGCGCTCAGGCCCGACCCGACCGCGGCGCCCCAGTCGTGGCTGACGACCGCGGCCCGGTCGACCTCCAGCGCGTCGAGCACGCCGGCGACGTCGAGCAGCGCGAGCGGCAGGACGTAGTCGTCCGGGCTCTGCGGCTTGTCGGACGCCCCGTACCCGCGCAGTTCGAGCGAGATGGCCCGGTAGCCGGCCGCGACCACGGCTTGACGCTGCGCGCTCCACAACTCGACCGAATCGGGGAAGCCGTTCAGGAACAGCACCGGCGCGCCTTCACCCTCATCGACGACGTGGAGGCGCACGCCGTTGGTGTCCACCCTCCGGTCCATCGGAGGCCTACGCGCTGACGGCGGTGCAGAAATCCGCGAACACCTCCACGTAGCGGTCGATCTCGGCCTCGGTGTGCCGCACTGAGATCGTCCACTGCTCCTCGTCGCCCGGCGTCATGAACACGCCCCGGTTGACGAGCCACGGGAACGACGCCTCGAACAGCTCGGGGCGGGTCTCGAGAAAGTCGCGGTAGTTGTGCAGCGGTTGGGGCCGGTACGACACGCAGCCCTTGGCGCCGAGGTCGACGGTGTGACCCGGGATCCCGTTCTCGGCCAGGGCCTTGCTGCACCCGTCGGAGAGACGGGTGCCGAGCCGTCCGAGACGCTCATAGGCGTCGGGGGTGAGCACCTCGGTGAGCGCCGCCAGGCCCGCCGCCGCCACCAGCGG
>JBOGFL010000099.1:0-2910 GCA_050743285.1 Acidimicrobiia bacterium | reverse complement strand
GTGCACGGCGGCGAGCTCAATCAACGGACGCAGCTGTTGGCGACCGAGCTGCTCGGTGCCGACGCGCTGGCGTGGCCAGCTTCGTCGCCCGCTCCCTACGAGGTGCACGGCATGCTGCGCAGCCGGGCCAACACGATCGAAGGCGGGACCACCGAGGTCAACAAGAACGTGATCGGCGAGCGCGTCCTCGGGCTGCCCCGGGAGCCCGACCCTTGGCGCGGCCAACCGTGGCGCGAAGTACCGAGGAGCTGATGGCCTACCAATTCGTCGACGTCGAACGCGAGGGACGCGTGGGGTGGCTCGTGTTGAACCGCCCCGACGTGGGCAACGCGATCAACGCGGGCATGTTCGACGAGCTCGAGGGGGCCTGGCGGGAGCTCGACGCCGACCCCGAGGTCCGCGTGATCGTGAACACGGGCGCGGGTTCGGCGTTCTGCAGCGGTCTCGACGTCGTCGAGCTGAGCCATGACCGCGACGCCTTGCGGGAACACTCCCGGCGGACGCGCGACGCCCAGCTGCGGTTCACCGCCTGGCACCTCGGCGTCGGCAAGCCGGTGATCGCGGCGGTGAACGGCGTGTGCGCGGGGGGCGGGCTCCACTTCGTCGCCGACGCCGACATCGTCATCGCGTCGGCCGACGCCACATTCCTCGACCCGCACGTGTCACTCGGGCAGGCGGTCGCCTACGAGGCGATCACGCTGGCCCGGAAATCACCGATGGAGCCGATCCTGCGCATGGCGCTGGTGGGCGCCCAAGAACGGATGCCGGCGCAACGCGCCTACGAGCTCGGCATCGTGAGCCAGGTCGTCGACCCGCCCGACCAGCTGCGCGCCCAAGCCCGGGTGGTTGCGGAGAAGGTCGCCCGCAACTCGCCCACCGCGATGCGCCTCACCAAGCTCGCCCTGTGGGGCGCGCTCGAGTCCGGCCTCACCGACGCCTGCCGCGAAGGGGCCAAGCACCTGGTCGCCATGTGGGGCCATCCCGACCAGGAGGAAGGCCCGCGCGCGTTCGCCGAGAAGCGCGAACCGGAGTGGCGAGAAGCGTGAGCTACCAGACGCTGATCGTCCAACGCCACGGACCGGTGGGCTGGCTCGTGAACAACCGCCCCGACCGGCTGAACGCAATGAGCGCCGGCATGCGCGACGAGTTCGCCGACGCCTGGTTGGAGCTCGACGGTGATCCCGACGTCGAGGTCATCGTGCACACCGGCGCGGGCCGGGCGTTCCAGACCGGCGTCGACGTGACCGAGATCGCGACCGACGGCGTCGGCATGCAGCGCTACCGGGACTCGGTCGAGCAATTCGACCTGCACTTCACCGCCTGGCACCAGCGCGTCGAGAAGCCGGTGATCACTGCCGTGAACGGCATCTGCGCGGGCGGCGGGTTCCACTGGATCGCCGACGCCGACATCGTGCTCGCGGCAGCCGACGCCGAGTTCTTCGACCCGCACGTCTCGATTGGCCAGGTGGTCGCGGTCGAGGCGATCGGACTCATGCGGAAGATGCCAGTCGAAGCAGTGATGCGCATGGCGCTCGTCGGCCGCTACGAGCGACTCTCCGCGCAACGCGCCTACGAGCTCGGCATGGTGAGCCAGGTGGTCGACCCGCCCGATCGCCTCCGTGAGGAGGCGCAAGCCCTCGCCGAGTCCATCGCCGGCAACGACTCCGGCGCCATCCGCGCGGTCAAGCACGCCGTCTGGTCCGCCCTCGAGACCAGCCTCACCGACGCCCGCGCCGTGAAGGTTCGTGCGTAGGGCGCCCTCCGGCATGCGACGCACGCCTCTCACTACGCTCACCGCCGATGGGGGTTCCGGAACCGCCGCCGCTCGGTGAAACCGCGTTGCCGGCAGGCACGTTCGTCGGTGAAGTTGTGATCGTGACCGGGAGCGGCACCGGTCTGGGCAGGGCGATCGCGTGCGAGTTCGCCCGGCTGGGCGCGGCAATCGGCGTGGTGTCGCGCAAGCAGGAGCACCTCGACGCGGGCGTGGCCGCGATCGAAGACGCTGGTAGCCGTGCCGTCGCGCATCCCTGCGACATTCGGGATGCCGACTCGATCGCGACCGCGTTCGACGCGATCGAGTCCGAACTCGGCCCGGTCGGAGTTTTGATCAACAACGCGGCCGCCAACTTCCCGGTCCCGGCCGAGGACATGAGCCCCAACGCATGGCGGTCGGTCGTCGACATCACGCTTACCGGGACGTTCTTGTGCGCGCGCGACTTCGTCCGTCGTCGTCTCGCCGCCCGCGAGCCGGGCACGATCGTCAATGTCGGCGCGTCGTACGCCTGGACCGGTGGCCCCGGGTTCGCACACTCGGCCGCGGCCAAGGCCGGGGTGAAGAACCTCACCGAGACGCTGGCAGTGGAGTGGGGCCCGTACGGCATCACCGTGAACGGTCTCGTGCCCGGCCTCTTCCCCCACGAGGACATGACCGCCGACATCCAGGCCAACCTCGCTCGCGCGCACGAGCTCGACCGGCGCCAGCCCGTGGGTCGGGTCGGCCGCCCGTGGGAGCTGGGCTGGGCGGCGACGTTCCTGGCGTCGCCTTACGCGCGGTTCATCAGCGGCGCCACCCTCGTCGTCGATGGTGCGAATTGGCAGCGTCGCAGCCTCACCAACCCGGAAGTCACGACCGTACGGGACCAGATGGGAAGGGGCCCCTTCACCCTCGACAAGGAATAGACAAGGGAATAGAGGACAGCGGAAAGTGGAGTGCCCGGCCCCGGATCCGGCTTCGGGGCGCCGGGCAAGGCCGACGGGTTCGTCACCCTGACGTTCACGCCGAGCGTCGAGCCGGTCCCGGTCGAGCTCATCTTCACCGGTTGACGACTGACGAATCGCCGATTCAGGCGAGCTTGGAGTCGATGCTGCGCGCCCTGCGGAGCGCGGTGCCGTCGGCGCCCAGCGCCGACC
>JBOGFL010000098.1:0-3816 GCA_050743285.1 Acidimicrobiia bacterium | reverse complement strand
GCCGAGGGCAGCGGCGCGGGCGGCGGTGGCGGCGGCACCGAGGGCGAGCCGGGCGTCGACAGCACCGGCGGCACCTCCGGCGGCGGTGGCGGCACCCAGACGGGCGCAGGCGAGATCGGCCCCATCGGTGATCCCGGCACCTCGGGCAGCGGCGCCGAGGGTGGTACCGGCGGCGCCGGGCGTAGCCACAGTGGCGGTGGCGGTGGCGGCGGCCGGTTCGGTGGCGCCGGCGGCAACGGCAACGGCGGCAACGGCAACGGCGGTCAACCCAACGGGGAGTCCAGCGGCGGCGCCGTCGACGCCGGTGGCGGCGGGGGTGGCTCCGGCTTCACGCCCGACGGGACCGGCCTCAGTGCCGATGTCAACCCGGGCGAAGGGTTCGTGGTCATCGCCTACGACCCCGAGGGTGGCACCTGTGGGCCTCAGCCCGTGGTCGTCGAGCCCCGCTTCACCGGTTAACAACGAGGGGGGCCAGGCCGGCCAAGGCCGGCCCCGGCCTTGCATGTCGCCGATCCTGGGGGCGGGGCCGGCTTTCGGCGCGCCGTTTCGGGGTGTAACCTTGATCGCTATTCCAATGCGTTTTGGCGCGGCCTTTTTGCGCGCCCAGATTGGGTGATTTCTCCTGGCGAAGCCGAAAGACGACACAATCCTGGTCGAGGGGACGGTGATCGAACCGCTTCCCAACGCCATGTTCCGGGTCGAGCTCGAGAACGGGCACAAGGTGCTGGCGCACATCTCCGGCCGGATGCGGATGAACTACATCCGGATCCTGCCCGGCGACCGCGTCCAGATCGAGCTCACCCCCTACGACCTCAGCCGGGGACGGATCACCTACCGGTACAAGTGAGCTGTTGTGAAGGTACGACCGAGCGTCAAGAAGATGTGCGACAAGTGCAAGATCATCCGCCGGCACGGCCGCGTACGGGTGATCTGCACGAACCCGCGCCACAAGCAACGTCAAGGCTGAGGTAGCAGATGGCACGTATCGCTGGTGTCGATATCCCGCGCGAGAAGCGACTCGAGATCTCGCTCACATACCTCTTCGGGGTCGGGCGCACGACCGCCCGCACCGTGTGCGACCAGAACCAGGTGTCTCCCGACACGCGCGTCCGCGATCTCACCGACGAAGAGGTCGCCCGCCTCCGCACCTGGGTCGACCAGAACCTCAAGGTCGAAGGGGATCTGCGACGCGACGTCGCTCAGAACATCAAGCGCAAGGTCGAGATCGGCACCTACCAGGGGATCCGGCACCGGCGCGGCCTTCCGGTGAACGGCCAGCGCACCCGCACCAACGCCCGCACCCGCAAGGGTCCGCGCAAGACGGTGGCCGGCAAGAAGAAGGTGAAGAAGTAGTGGCGAAGACCGGACCGGGCGGACGGCGCCCGAAGCGGCGGGAGCGCAAGAACATCGGGTACGGCGTCGCGCACATCAAGTCGTCGTTCAACAACACGATCATCACGATCGCCGACCAACAGGGCAACACCATCGCCTGGGCCTCGGCCGGCAACGTCGGGTTCAAGGGCTCGCGCAAGTCGACGCCGTTCGCGGCCCAGACGGCCGCCGAGACCGCGGCCCGCCGGGCGATGGAACACGGCGTGCGCAAGGTCGACGTGGTCGTGAAGGGCCCCGGTTCCGGTCGTGAGACCGCCATCCGGTCGATTCAGAACGCCGGCATCGAAGTGGCGGGCATCAAGGACGTGACCCCGCTCCCGCACAACGGTTGCCGTCCGCCCAAGCGGCGGAGGGTCTGATGGCGCGCTACACCGGTCCTGTCTGCCGGCTCTGCCGGCGCGAGCGCATGAAGCTCTTTCTCAAGGGGCCCAAGTGCGACACGCTCAAGTGCCCGGTCGAGCGCAAGCCGTACCCTCCCGGTGAGCACGGCCGTGGCCGCGTCCGCGACAGCGAGTACCTGACCCAGTTGCGGGAGAAGCAGAAGGCTCGCCGCATCTACGGGTTGCTCGAGAAGCAGTTCCGCAACCTCTACGCGCGCGCGTCCAAGCAGAAGGGCGTCACCGGCGAGATCCTGCTGCAGATGCTCGAGTCCCGTCTCGACAACGTTGTGTACCGCGCCAACTTCGCCGCCAGCCGCAACCAGGCCCGGCAGATGGTCCGGCATGGTCACGTGACGGTCAACGGCAAGCGGATGACGATCCCGTCCCGCGAGTTGCGCAGCGGCGACATCGTCGAGATCGCGGGCAAGTCCCGGCAGTGGATCGTGCTCCGCCACAACCTCGACACCATCGACCGCGCCGTTCCCGCCTGGCTCGACCTGAGCCCGGCCGACGGCAAGGTCACCGTCCGCGAGCTCCCGCTGCGGGAACAGATCGATGTTCCCGTTCGCGAGCAGCTCATCGTCGAGCTCTACTCCAAGTAAGCACGCCACACGCCCCGAGCGCCCCCAGAGAAGCGAGAGTCACTCAATGTTGATAATCCAGCGACCCGAAGTCGAGGCCGGCGAGCCGGAGGGCAACCTCCAGCAGTTCACGATCGGTCCGCTCGAGCCGGGGTTCGGTTACACCCTCGGCAACAGCCTGCGCCGCACCCTGCTCTCCTCGATCCCGGGCGCGGCGATCACCGAAGTGCGTTTCGACGACGCGCTCCACGAGTTCGACGTGATCAACGGGGTCAAGGAGGACGTCACCGACCTCATCCTGAACCTCAAGGACATCGTGCTGCGGTGCGCCGCCGACGAGCCCGTCACGCTGCGGCTGGACAAGCGCGGCCCCGGCGACGTGACCGCAGGCGACATCCAGACGACCGCCGACGTCGAGGTGCTCAACCCCGAGCTGCGGGTCGCGTCGGTCAATTCCAAGGGACGCTTGGCGATGGACCTCACGATCGAGCAGGGACGCGGGTATCTGTCGGCCGAGCGCAATAAGCGCAGCTCCACCATTGGCGTGATCCCGGTCGACGCCATCTTCTCGCCCGTGCGGCGGGTCGCGTTCTCGATCGAGCCGACCCGCGTCGAGCAGGCGACGAACTACGACAAGCTGACCCTCGACGTCGAGACCGACGGGTCGGTCACGCCGCGCGAGGCGCTGGCTTCGGCGGGCGAGACGCTGCGCAACCTCGTCGGCCTGGTCGCCGAGCTCTCGGCCGAGCCCAAGGGCCTGGAGCTGGGCGAGGTCTCGCCGATCAGCGCGTCGTCTCCCGACCTCGAGCTTCCGATCGAGGAGCTCGACCTGTCCGAGCGCCCGCGCAACTGCCTGAAGCGGGCGCGGGTCGACACCATCGGCCAGCTCGTGCAGAAGAGCGAAGAGGACCTGCTCGCGATCACGAACTTCGGTTCGAAGTCGTTGGAGGAAGTCATCCAGAAGCTCGACGAGCGCGGGCTGTCGCTCCGGGTCCGGGAGTAGGACCGTGCCCACGCCTCGCAAAGGACCCCGGTTCGGTCGGGACCCCGCGCACCAGCGGTTGTTGCTGTCGGGTCTCGCCGCGCACCTTTTCGAGGCCGAGGCGATCGTCACGACGCTCCCGAAGGCGAAGGCGCTCCGTCCCTACGCCGAGCGGCTGATCACGAAGGCCAAGGCCGGCGGTGTCCACGAGCGGCGGCAGGTGATCGCCCGTCTGCACGACAAGGGCGTGACGCACAAGCTGTTCGCCGAGATCGCACCCCGGTACGCCGAGCGGCCCGGCGGGTACCTTCGCATCTTGAAGCTGGGTCCGCGGCCGGGCGACAGCGCCCCCATGGCGCGGGTGGAGCTCGTCTGACGCTCTTCCCGGAGTCCGGGGAGAGGCGGCACCCCGAGGCGGCCGCCGCGTCGTCCGCCCCGGCGCGCACGTATCGGCTGGTCGTCGCCTACGATGGGACCGACT
>JBOGFL010000097.1:0-3969 GCA_050743285.1 Acidimicrobiia bacterium | reverse complement strand
GTACCGGCCCGCGGCGGTCCAGGGTTCGGGCTTCGGCGCCGTGACGCGAACGGCTGGTCGGCCGGCGAACCGCACCTGCTAGCATCTCGGAGCCCTGAATCGGAGCCAGGCCCCCATCGTCCAGTGGCCTAGGACGCCGCCCTTTCAAGGCGGAAACGGGGATTCGAACTCCCCTGGGGGCACCAGCAAGGTCCGGTGGTGCAGTTTGGTTCAGCACGCCGCCCTGTCAAGGCGGAGGTCGCGGGTTCAAGTCCCGTCCGGACCGCAAGGTGTGGCGACTGACAGGTCGCGCACCGCGGCCGGGTAGCTCAGTCGGAAGAGCACGCGCCTGAAAAGCGCGGGGTCGCCGGATCGACGCCGGCCCCGGCCACCACGCCGGCAATGAGCCGTGAGGTGTCGGAGCGTCGCCTCCTCAGGCCAGCTGGTCGGGGCGTTCGACGGCTTCGGAGAGGAACTTTCGGACCTCGGAGGCACGGAAGCGGCGGTGGCCGCCGAGGGTGCGGATGGCGGTGAGCTTCCCGGAACGGGCCCAGCGGGTGACGGTCTTGGGGTTCACGCGGAACATGGCAGCGACTTCGGCCGGGGTGAGCAGCTCCTCGGGCTCGGGCATGCTGTTCATGTGGTTCCCTCCGGATGGTCGGTTTGTGACTGGCTCGGCGGGAACGCCCGAGCCTCGTCCGTTTCGGCAGGTTGTCCCGACTGGTCCAATCGTAGCATTCGCGCTGAGCGCGCGTCAGGGGCGGATCTCCACCTGCCCGGTGCCGGTCCCGACCTCTCCCACCGGCCAGGCATCGGTGCCGACAGCTGCGAGCGCCTCGACCGCGAGGTTGGCCGAGGACGCGGCCATCACCGCCAGCATCCCCAGCCCGAGGTTGAAGGTTTGCGCCATCTCGTTGTCGGTCACCTCGCCGGCTTCCTGTACCCGGGCGAAGATCGCCGGCTCGGGCCACCGGCCCCGGTACACGACCGCGTCGCAGTCCTCCGGGAGCACCCGGGCGAGGTTTCCGGGGATCCCGCCCCCCGTCACGTGGGCCAGTGCGCGCACGTCGGCGGCCTCCCGCAGCCGGGCGATCGCCGGCGCGTAGATCACACTCGGCTCGAGCAGTTCGGCGAGCAGCGCCGGGTCGGCGTGCCCGACCTCGTCGAGCAGCGCCGCGCGCGCCAGCGAGTACCCGTTGCAGCGGAGCCCGGGACTGGCGAGACCGATCACCTGGTCACCGGCCGCGACTCCCGCCGGCAGGAGCTCGGATCGCTCGGCCACGCCGACCGCGAACGTCACCAGGTCGAACTCGTCGGGGCCCATGACCCCCCGGTGCTCCGACATCTCGCCACCGAGGAGTGCGCAGCCGGCCTGACGGCAGCCTTCGGCGACGCCGCTGACGATCTCCTCGACCCGTTCGGGTACGAGCTCACCGACCGACAGGTAGTCGAGCAGGAACAAGGGCTCGGCGCCGGTGGCCGCGACGTCGTCCACCGACATCGCGACCGCGTCGAGGCCGATCGTGTCGTAGCGGTCGGCGAGACGGGCGATCACGGACTTCGTGCCCACGCCGTCGGTGGACGCCACCAGCACCGGGTCGCGTTGCCGAAGGTCGCGGAGCGAGAACAGGCCGCCGAAACCGCCGATGTCGCCGATCACTTCGGCGCGGTGGGTGGAGCGCACGTGCGGACCGAGACGTTCGACCGCCTTCTCGCCGGCCGCGACGTCGACGCCGGCGGCGGCGTAGGTGAGGCGCCGGGTCACCGCGCCGCGGATACCTCGACCGGCCGCTCGGCCCGCGGTCCCAGCGAGACCGGCGTCGGGTAGTCGCCGGACAGGCACGCGGTGCAGAACGAGTCGGCGGGCGCGCCGGTCGCGACGATGAGCCGGTCGAGCTCGAGGTAGGCGAGCGAGTCGACGCCGAGGTAGTTCTGGATCTCTCCGACGGTCATGTCGGCCGCGAGCAGCTCCGAGCGCCGGCCGGTGTCCATGCCGTAGAAGCACGGCCACCGATAGGGAGGCGACGACACCCGGAAGTGCACCTCGGTCGCGCCGGCTTCGCGCAGCATGGCGACCACCTCTCGGGTCGTCGTGCCCCGCACGATCGAGTCGTCGACGACGACCAGCCGCTTGCCCGCGATGGCCTCGGGGAGTGGGTTCAGCTTCAAGCGCACGCCGGCCCGGCGCAGCTGTTGGCTGGGCTCGATGAACGTGCGCCCGACGTAGCGGTTCTTGACCAGCCCGTCGCCGTACGGAACGCCGGAAGCGGCCGCGTAGCCCTGGGCGGCGGGAATGCCCGACTCGGGGACCGGCATCACCATGTCGGCCTCGACGGGTGCCTGGTGCGCGAGCTGCTCGCCCATACGGCGGCGGGCGCCGTGCACGCGGTTGCCGTAGAGCGTGGAGTCGGGCCGGGCGAAGTAGACGAACTCGAAGAGGCACAGGTGCGGGCTGGGCTCGGCGAAGCGCCGCTCGTGCACCCCGTCGGCATCGATCACGACCATTTCACCGGGCTCGACGTCGCGCACGAAGTGCGCGCCGACGATGTCGAGAGCCGCGGTCTCGCTGGCGAGGACGAAGCCGCCGTCGACGCGCCCGAGCACGAGGGGCCGGAAGCCGTGCCGGTCGCGCACGCCGATGACGCGGTCGGCGTCCATGAGAACGAGCGAGAACGCGCCGTCCAGTGTCGGTAGCACCTCCTCGAGTGCGTGCGCGAGTGCGCGCTCGTCGTCGGTGCGATACGAAGCGGCGAGCAACTCGCCGATCAGGTCGGAGTCGCTCGTCGAGTCGGCATCGTCGGGCGGCGTGAGGCCGGGCAGCATGCCGAGCTTCTGACCCAGCGTCCTGGTGTTGGTGAGGTTGCCGTTGTGGCCGAGCGCGAACCCGGCGTCGCCGACCGACCGGTAGACGGGCTGCGCGTTGCCCCACGTGCTCGTGCCGGTGGTCGAGTAGCGCACGTGGCCGATCGCGATGTGTCCGTCGAGCGGGGCGAGCCGGCGCTCGTCGAAGACCTGGGCCACCAGGCCCATGTCCTTGACGACGGTGACGGTCTCGCCGTCGCTGGCCGCGATCCCGGCCGATTCCTGGCCCCGGTGCTGCAGGGCGTAGAGGCCGAGGTAGGTGAGGTGGGCCACCGGTTGTCCCGGTGCATAGACGCCAAAGACGCCGCAGGCCTCGCCCACGTTGTCCATCCGGCTCAAGTATCCCAGATAGGGGAGCCGGTTCCGGCCACGGGGCCGCCATCCGCTAGCGTCGAGCGCCGTGCCTGCTGCGAATCCATCCAACGAAGGCTTCTGCCTGTGGTTCACCGGCCTGTCGGGCGCGGGGAAGAGCACGATCGCCGAGATCGTGATGGCCGACCTGCGGGCCCGCGGTCACCGGGTCGAGCTGCTCGACGGTGACGAGATCCGCGAGCACCTGTCGAAAGGCCTCGGCTTCTCCAAGGAGGATCGCGACACCAACATCCGCCGTATCGGATACGTCGCCTGGCTCCTGTCACGCAACGGTGTGGTTTCCATCACCGCCGCCATCTCGCCGTACCGAGAGGTGCGCGACGAGATCCGCGAGATGATCGGCGACGGGTTCATCGAAGTCCACGTCGACACGCCGCTCGAAGTGTGCGAGGAGCGCGACGTCAAAGGCCTCTACAAGAAGGCCCGGGCCGGCGAGATCGGCCAGTTCACCGGCGTTTCCGACCCGTACGAGGAGCCTCTGAACCCCGAGGTGAGCCTGGCGACCCACGATCGGGATCCGGAGAAGTCGGCCGCCGAGCTCATCTCGTACCTCGAGGAACGCGGCCTCACCCAGCCCTAGTTCTGTTGGTGCGTTCACTCGCGCCGGGCGCGAGTCAACGCACGAACGAGAGCGCGGCGGGGATCGCGTTCCGCCAGGCGGCCGTCGCCTCGGCGAGGGACACGTCGAAGGCGGCGTCGGCGACGAGGCGATCGCCGTCCGCACCGCCGAGATCGGTGCAGCGCACACCTGCGGTT
>JBOGFL010000096.1:0-3471 GCA_050743285.1 Acidimicrobiia bacterium | reverse complement strand
CCGCCACATGCTCCGCGGCGCGCGTCAGGCGGGCCACGGGCCGAAGGATCGCCCCGCCCATGAGCAGCGCGAGCAGCGCGGCGATCGCCACCCCCGAGATGCCGACGACGAGGAGCGCGACGCGCAGGTCGTCGATGGTGGCGTCGGTCTCGGCGAGAGACTGGGCGATCTGCACTGCACCGCCCTTCGTAGGGTGCGGTGGCCATCACGATGTGGCGATTGCCGACGTTGAGGTCGCGAACCAACGGGTCGCCACCCCTTCGGGCGATCGAGAGATCCTCGGCCGAGACCGGCAGCTCGAGCTTCTGATTCTCGGGCCGGACCGTCTCTCCGTTGGGGTGGATGATCTGGACGTAGTTCGGCGTCGTGCCCGCGACTGGGAAGTCGAAGAACGGGAGCGAGAGCTCGGGCGCCGCCGGCAGCTCGGCAAGCCGGAGCGCGGTGCTACGAACCGAGTTGTGGGCCTCGTCGAGGAGTCGATTGCGCACGAGGAAGTACGAGATCGTGGCCGCCAGCACGACCGCGGCCGCGACCGCCAGCGCCGAGATGAGCGCCAGCCGGGCCCGCAGGCTCATGATTCGCGGAGCACGTAGCCGATGCCGCGCACGGTCTGTACGAGGCGGGGCTCGCCGCGTGCCTCCGTCTTGCGGCGCAGGTACCCGATGTAGACCTCGAGCGAGTTCGATGTCGTCGGCGAGTGGTATCCCCACACCCGCTCGAGGATCATGTCCCGCGTCAGCACCCGCCGCGGGTGGCGCAGCAGCAACTCGAGCAGCATGAACTCGGTCGGCGTCAGGTCGATGGCGCGCCAGCCGCGCGTCACCTCACGGCTGTCGACGTCGAGTCGAAGGTCGGCGTAATTCAGGACATCGCCGTTCTCAGACGAACGGCGAACGAGTGCGCGAATTCGCGCCAAGAGCTCCTGGACCGAGAATGGCTTGACCAGGTAGTCGTCGGCGCCGGCGTCGAGACCGGCGACCCGCTCCGAAACGAGCGTGCGGGCAGTGAGCATGAGGAACCGGCGTGACGTCGCCGGCCGCGCGCAGCCGTCGACACACCTCGAGTCCGTCGATCTCGGGCATGAGCACGTCGAGCACGATGGCATCAACCTGCTCGGACGCCACGGTCCGCAGTGCTTCGCCGCCGTCGCTGGCCAGGCGCACCTCGTAGCCCTCGAAGGAGAGGGCACGCCGGAGGGCCTGCCGGACCGCGGGCTCGTCGTCGACGACAAGGATCCGCACTTCCGGCAGTGTGGCCGACGAACCTGAGAAGACCCTGAAGGAATCCTGAAGCCGGCTACAAGTGGCTACGCCCGAGCGGCGCGGACGGCGAGAACCGCACCGGCATCGACTCGAGGCCGCTGATGAAGTTCGCCCGACGCCGCGGCAGCGACGCGGGATCCGCGGCCAGCTCGAGGTCGGGCAGCCGGCCGAGGAGCTGCTCGAACATGACGTTGAGCTCCAGGCGCGCCAGCGCCTGGCCCAGGCAGTAGTGGGCGCCAAATCCGAAGGCCACGTGCTCGTTGGGCTGCCGGGCGGCGTCGAACCGGTCGGGGTCGATGAATCTGGTCTCGTCGCGGTTCGCCGACTCGTACAGCAGCATGCACTTCTGGCCTTCGCGCAGGTCGGCGCCCATGAACTCGGTGTCGTGGGTGACGGTCCGGCACATGTTCTTGATCGGCGACACCCACCGCAGCATCTCCTCCACCGCGACGGGAATCCGGCTCGGATCGTCGAGCAGGGATTGCCGCTGCTCCGAGTTGAGCAGGAGCTGCTCCATGCCGCCGCTGACGACATGGCGGGTCGTCTCGTCGCCGCCGACGAGAATCAGCAGCGACTCGTGGACGACCTCGTCGGTGTCGAGGCGGTCGCCGTCGACCTCGGCGTGTACGAGGATGCTCATGAGGTCGTCGCTTGCTTGCTTCTGGCGTTCGCGGATGGCGTAGGTACAGAACATCGTGTAGCCCTGCATCGCCTCCATCGCCTTCATGTACTGGTCGTCGGTGGCGTTCCCGCTCTGGGCGCTGACCATGTCATCGGACCACCGCAGGAGATCGTCGCGCTCCTCGACCGGCACACCGAGCATGTCGCCGATCATGACCATCGGAAGCGGCGCCGCGATGTCGCGCACGAAGTCGCACTCGCCCTTCTCGCACACCTTGTCGATGATTGCGTCGCAGACGTCTCGGATCTTCTGCTCGCTGTTGCGGACGCGGCCCGGGGTGAAGCCCTTGTTCACGAGCTTGCGACGCGCCCAGTGGGCCGGGTCGTCCATGTCGATCATCATCGGTATCGGGCCGCTGTCGGGCCGGATGCCGCCCGCGCTCGAGAACGTTGCCGGGTCCTTCGACGCCGCGATCACCGCGTCGTACGAGGCGAACCCCCAAACGCCATTCCTGGCATCGAAGAAGACGGGGTCGTTGCGCCGCATCCACTCGTACTTCGGTCCCGGCTCATCGACGTAGAAGCTCCCGTCGAGCAGGTCGATGTGGTCTCGGTTGACGTCAGCGACGCTGGAGGCCAAGGCGGTGCCGTTCGGTGAGTGCGCGGTGGACAGTCTCGCGGCCCGACCCGGTCCCTGCCATCTAGGCTCCCGCCGGTGAGCACGCACGAAGCGCGCAACAAGCAGCTGGTGGAGCGTTACTGGGACGCGCATTTCCGGCGCGACTGGGCGGCGATGGCCGGCTTCTTCGCTGCCGACGCGCATTACACCGACGTCGGGCTGGACGCGGCCGGCGCCACCGGCCCGACCCAGATCATCGCCCGCCTCGAGCTGGGAATCGGTCCGCTCGAGGGCTACTACCACTTCCCCCACCATCTGGTTGCGGAAGGCGACATCGTCGTCACCGAGCACGTCGAGCAGTGGCGTTTCCACACCGGCGAGGTCGTCGACCACCCCTTCACGTCGGTGATGGAGGTTCACGAAGGCCTGATCACCCGTTGGCACGACTACAGCCATCTCGGGAACCTGCTCGACAACGCGCCCGCCTGGTGGCTCGAGCGCATCGCCGCCGGCTGGCGAACGAGCGACTGACCGTTGCGGGGTTGCTGCTACCGGTACTCGTCGGGGTCGGTGTCGACTCCCGCCTCGCGGACCTCGTCGATGAATCGCCAGACATCGGGCTGGGTGCCGTCGAGGTCGGTGAAGCCGTACTCGATCGCCAGCAGACCGGAGGTGAGCGACTGCTGGTTCCAGCGCGCCCGATCGGGATCGGCGGCCAGCCCAGCGACGGCGCGACCGACGTACCGCGGTGACTCGGAGAGCGCGAAATCGGGCGGTGCGGTCTTGCCCGGGGCTTCCCGCCAGTTCTCCTCGGAGACCTGAAACGCGTCGAGCATCATCTCGGAGCGCAGAAAACCGGGCGTGACGGCGACCGAGGTCGCGCCCTTCTCCGCCAGTTCGTGGCCCTGGGAGAACGCCAACCGGTTCACCGCCACTTTTGCCAGGTCGTAGTACACGGAGATCCGGTAG
>JBOGFL010000095.1:0-3298 GCA_050743285.1 Acidimicrobiia bacterium | reverse complement strand
GGCCGGCAAGGTCCCCGACGTGATCTTCACGACCTACCACGATCCGCTGCCGACCGCCGAGAGCGACATCTCGTTCCTCGACTGCCCGGATGCGTTGACGCTCTACCGCGACCAGCTCGACTACCTCCACGAGCTCCTGGCCCGCATGAGCTCGATCATCACCGAGAGCGTCGCCGGGATAGACGGGGTCATGGTCGCCAACATCGACAACGTGCTGGACGGTCACGAGTTCTGCACCCGTGACCCGTGGGCCTACGGACCCTCGATCCTGCTCGACGATCCTGACAGCCCGGCGCCCTTCCATCCCACGCCCGACGGCCAGCGCGCCATCGCCGACGTCGTCTACGACGCGCTGCCGGCCGAATATCGCCGGTAGCCTCAGAGGCAGAGGCAACAGACCGAGCGCGAGAGAACGAGAGCGAGAGAAGAGGAGCGCGTATGGCCGACGCCTTCGGGGCCCGGGCCGAGCTGGTGGTCGGCGACCGCACCTACACGATCTACCGGCTCGACGCGCTCGGCGACCAGGTGCGCCGGCTGCCGTACTCGCTCAAGATCCTGCTCGAGAACCTGTTGCGCCACGAGGGCGGGGCTTCCGTCACCGTCAACGACGTCGACAAGCTCGCCCGGTGGCAGCCACACGAGACCGGCCCCGCCGAGCTGGAGTTCTCGCCCGCCCGGATCCTCATGCAGGACTTCACCGGGGTCCCGGCCATCGTCGACCTGGCCGGGATGCGTGACGCGGTGGTGGAGCTCGGCGGCGCCGCCGCACAAGTCAATCCGCTCGTGCCCGCCGAGCTGGTGGTCGACCACTCGATCCAGGTGGACGTCTTCGGCGTCCCCGACGCGTTCCGGCGCAACGCCGAGATCGAGTTCGCCCGCAACGAGGAGCGGTACGGCTTCCTCCGCTGGGGGCAGCAGGCGTTCGACAACCTGGTCGTCGTTCCGCCGAACACCGGAATCTGCCACCAGGTGAACCTCGAGTACCTGGCGCGGGTGGTCTTCACCGATGGCGACGGCAATGCGTACCCCGACTCGCTCGTCGGGACCGACTCACACACACCGATGGTGAACGGGCTCGGCGTGCTGGGCTGGGGCGTCGGCGGGATCGAGGCCGAGGCCGCCCTGCTCGGCCAGCCGATCTCGATGCTCACGCCGCGCGTCGTCGGCTTCCGCCTGTCCGGTGCGCTCTCTGAAGGATCGACCGCTACCGACCTCGTGCTCACGGTCACCGAGATGCTGCGCCGCCACGGTGTGGTCGGGAAGTTCGTCGAGTTCTATGGGCCCGGCGTCGGCAGTGTCCCGCTCGAGAACCGGGCGACGATCGGCAACATGTCACCCGAATACGGGTCCACGGTCACGATCTTTCCGATCGACGACGAGACGCTGCGGTACCTAGAGTTCACCGGCCGCGACGCCGCGCAGATCGACCTGGTGCGCGCCTACGCACGCGAGCAGGGTCTCTGGCACGACCCGAGCTCCAGCCCGACTTATTCCGAGCACCTCGAGCTCGACCTGGGCACCGTCGTGCCCAGCCTCGCCGGGCCGAGCCGGCCGCAGGACCGGGTCACGCTCGACGCGGCCAAGGCGCGATTCCGGTCCGCGTTGGTCGGCTACCTCGCGGAGCATCCGGACGCGCGGGGGGCCGACGACCTTCCGTTCGGCGTTCGTGTTGCCAGCCCGGAGGACGCGTCGGCCGAGTCGTTCCCGGCCAGTGATCCGCCGTCGGCGACCGAGGCCGTGACCGGCGTCGGCCGACCGAGCCACGACGTCTACACGACACGCGACGCAGCCGAGCGGCCCGCCGACACCGCAGTACCGGTACGCCTGGCCGACGGCACCGAGTTCGAGCTCGACCACGGGCACGTCGTCATTGCCGCGATCACGAGCTGTACGAACACGTCGAATCCCTCGGTGATGGTCGCCGCCGCGCTCGTCGCCCGCAATGCCGTCGAGCGCGGGCTCGAAGTCAAGCCGTGGGTCAAGACGTCGCTGGCGCCCGGCTCACAGGTGGTCATCGACTACTACGACCGTGCCGGGCTCCTCCCGTACCTCGAGAAACTGCGCTTCCATCTCGTCGGGTACGGGTGCACGACGTGCATCGGGAACTCCGGTCCACTCGCGCCCGAAATCTCGATCGCAATCGAGGAGCACGGGCTCTCGGTGGTTTCGGTGCTCTCGGGCAACCGCAACTTCGAGGGCCGAATCAACCCCGACGTGCGGATGAACTATTTGATGTCACCGCCGCTTGTCGTCGCCTACGCGCTGGCTGGCAGCATGGACGTCGATCTCCGCACCGAGCCGCTCGGATTCGACACCGACGGCGAGCCCGTCCTCCTGCGCGACATCTGGCCCGACGACGCCGAAGTCCACAAGGTCATCCAGGACGCCCTGCACCCGGACATGTTCGAGACTCGCTACGCGCACGTCCTCGAAGGCGAGCCGCGCTGGCGCGACCTGGACGTGCCCGGCGGCGACCGCTTCGACTGGACCGACGAGTCGACGTACGTGCGCCAGCCGCCGTTCCTCGAAGGCCTGGCCGCGGAGCCCGCCCCACTGTCCGACGTCACCGGCGCCCGCGTGCTGGCGATGCTCGGCGACAGCGTGACCACCGACCACATCTCGCCCGCGGGAACGATCCGGCACGACTCGCCCGCGGCCGAGTGGCTCGTCGCCAACGGCGTGAAGCCGGCCGACTTCAACTCCTACGGGTCGCGGCGCGGGAACCACGAGGTGATGATCAGGGGCACGTTCGCCAACCCGCGCATCCGCAACCAGCTCGCGCCCCGAACCGAGGGGGGCTTCACCCGTCATCTTCTCGATGGCGAGACGCTGACGATCTACGAGGCTGCGATGAAGTACCGCGCCGACGGTGTGCCGCTGGTCGTGCTGGCGGGCAAGGAGTACGGGTCAGGCTCCTCGCGCGACTGGGCGGCCAAAGGAACGGCGTTGCTCGGCGTCCGCGCCGCCATCGCCGAGTCGTTTGAGCGCATCCACCGCTCGAACCTGATCGGCATGGGCGTACTCCCGCTCGAGTTCATGCCCGGCGAGTCGGTCGCGTCGCTCCGCCTCACCGGCGAGGAGACCTTGGACATCGTCGGGCTGGCCGGGCTCGGCCCCGACGAGCGGCTCCCCGACACGCTGGCTGTGCGCGCCGGCCTGCACGAGTTCAGCGTCCGCCTCCGGATCGACACCCCCGTCGAACAGGACTGGTACCGCCATGGCGGCATTCTCCCCTTCGTGGCCCGCCGCCTCGCCGAGAGTCGCTGACTGTTTCTCGTTTGGTCGCTGGGTCGCGTCT
>JBOGFL010000094.1:0-3135 GCA_050743285.1 Acidimicrobiia bacterium | reverse complement strand
GGGTTGGTCGGGGTTCTCGACCCGGGCCTGGGTCACGTGGAGTTCCAGCGCCGCCAGGTTGGCGGTCCACACCAGTGACGGCACGTCGTCGATCACACAGGCGATGCCTTCGTCCCCGGCGGCCATCGGGGCGGTGCGGACCCAGTCGGGCCGGTGGCCGGGGCAGCGCTTCTCGAAGAACGACTCGGCCCCGATCCCGTCGGGCCAGCGCACCATCGTCACCGCCCGGGACGACAGGTGCGGCAGCATGAGTGGTGCAATTCGGGCGTAATAGTCCACGACCTGGGCTTTGGTGAAGCCGGTGGCCGGGTACAACACCTTGTCGGGGTTCGACAGGCGCAATTGGCGGCCCTCGACCGTTACCCGTGTGGCCTGTGTGGCACCCCTCGCCATCACCTGCGAACCTATAGGCACAGGAGGGCGGCGGCTTCGCCGATCGTCGTCCGGAGGCGGCGCTTGCGCCGGCGACCAGAGGATCAGTGAGAATCATGCCGAGTTCCATATGGAGTGGAGCGGTCAGCTTCGGGCTCGTGAACGTGCCGGTGAAGCTGATCTCGGCCACCAAGTCCCAGGACGTCCGGTTCCACCAGCTCGAAGAGGGGTCCGGCGCCCGGATCCGGCTCCGCAAGGTGTCGGAGCAGTCGGGCGAGGAAGTGCCGAACGACCGGATCGTGAAGGGCTACGAGCTCTCGGCCGGCCAGCACGTCGTCGTCGAGCCGGGGGAGATCGAGGCCCTCGCGCCCAAAGCGTCGAAGGCGATCGAGATCGAGGACTTCGTCGACCTCGACCAGATCGACCCCGTGTTCTTCGAGCAGCCCTATTACCTCGTCCCCGACAAGACCGCGGCCAAGCCGTATCGGCTGCTGGTCGACGCCATGACCGAGCTCAACAAGGTAGCCATCGGCCGGTTCGTGTTGCGGTCGAAGGAGCACCTGGTTGCGATCCGCCCCGTGCACGGTGTGCTGACCCTCGAGATGATGCGCTTCGCCGACGAGGTGCTCGCACCCGAAGGCGCGGAGCCGGCTCAGGACGACGACGCCGCGCCCAACGAGCGCGAGTTGACGATGGCCCGGCAACTCATCGAAGCGCTGTCGAGCGAGTTCGAGCCCGGCAAGTACCACGACACGTTCCGGGAGCAGCTCGTGGCGCTGATCAAGGCCAAGGCCGAGGGTCAGGCGATCGTTGCCGAACCCGAAGTCGAGGAGCCGGCGAAGGTCGTCGATCTCATGGCCGCGCTGGAGGCCAGCCTCGAGCGGGCCGGCGCCGGCGGAGGCGAGGCTGCGTCCGAGGAGAAGCCGAAGCGCCGGACCCGGAAGTCCGCCTGAACGCGAGCGCTACGAGACGCGGCGCAGGGATTTCGTTGCCTGGTCGGCCGGTCCGACGACCAGCACCTCGTGGTCGTCCTCGGCCCAACCACAACCGGTGCAGACCTCGGGGACTTCATCGGCCTGGAAGTGCGTGCAGGGCTCGTAGGCCACCGGGGTGACCAGCTCGAGATTCTTCATCGCGGCGCTCCGGATCACAGGGTCGTGAATCACCGTAGGCGCCAGGGTTGGCCAATTCGCGGATTTCAGCCTCAGCGTCGAGCGCGTTCAGCGCAGCTCCACGCGGGTGATGTCGTCACGAAAGAAGTCACCGCTCGGCGCCGGTTGCGCCGGCTTCACCCGACCTGGACCGAGCGGCCGTCGCGCCACTCGCGCAGCACGAGGTAGCGGCCCTTCAGTGCCGCGTGGTCGTAGCAGCCGAAACCCATCGTCGTGCCGTCGTGCCCGCAAGTCGCCGGGAGCAGCTTCACTCGCTCGAGCGACTCGCGAAGTCCGTCGCGGGTCAGATGGTCGGCCCGGGCTAGCGCTTCGCCGATGATGCGACCCATGTCGTAGGCAGCGCAGCCCACCGGCCCGGCCGCAGCTCGGCCGTCCCGCTCGCCGAGGCGTTTGCGTATCGGATTGTCATCAGCGATGCCGTCGACGTACTCCCAACCCTTCCAGCCGTCCCGCCAGTCGGGGCGTGCGTATCCGAACATCAGCGCCGAGTTTGCGACGACTGGCACGTCCCATTTCGCGTCGGCAAGCGCGAGCGCCACCGCGCGCGACGAGACACCGAGGCCGAGGTAGACGAGTGCGTCGGGCGCGGTGTCACGGGTGCGAACAACGACACCTGCAAGGTCTTCGGCGAGGGGGGAGATCGACGTCGCCGCCGTGGTCTCGAGGCCCAGCGTGGCGCGCGCCGCTTCGAAACACTCGGCGTATCGGTTGCCGACCGGCGACTGGTCGTGGACGACCGCGGCCCGACGCAGCCCGCGGTCGGCGAGCCGCTGCGCAAGAATTGCCGGCTCCTCCTCCAGCGAACCCACCTGGTAGTGGAACATCCACTCGCTGCGGGTGCGCTCACCGCCGGTGTAGTTGATCGACGCCACACCGACCTCATCGACCAGATCGCGCGCGATGAGCCCGTTGTCGCTTATCGACGGGCCGATCATGATCAGTACGCCCTCCGCCTCGAGCTCGTAGAAGGCGGTTGTCAGCTCGTGTTCGCTCCCGAGCGGCAATCCCCGGGCGTTGCGTGTGATGATCTCGACCGGACGGCTGAAGCGCGAGCCGATGTCATCGAGCCCGAGACGTACCGCAGCCTCGAAGCTCTCACCGCCGTCGCCCTGCGGGAAGTCGTGAAATATGCCGAGTCGTACCGGAGTCGGGGTCGTGTCCACCGGCGGAGTGTCGACGGCCCGCCGGTCGCTCGTCAACCAGGGCCGGCCGCGACGGTGTGCTGGAACGAGAGGGCTGAAGCGCGGTCATCACTACAGTGCGCCGGTGTGGCGCCCGTGGCTGCTTGGTTCTTCGTCGGCCGGCCGGACCCCGATCGTGAGCCGCTCGATCCTGCCTGGCCACCTGTCTTGATTGCGGTCGTCGCGGTGGGGGCGGTTGTCGTTGTGGTGGTGGCGGTCGTGTTCTTCCGGCGGGCGCGCGCGGCGGCGCGAGACGGTTGATGGCGAGCGGGACTCAACCGTGGCTCGGCGACGTGATCACCCGTGCGTGGGCGTGGATCGCCGAGGCAGGCAAGATCCGCGCCGGCAGCCGGCAGGCTCGTCGCTTCGGTCGCTTCGGAGCCGGCTCGGTGATCTGCTTTCCCGTCTCG
>JBOGFL010000093.1:0-2105 GCA_050743285.1 Acidimicrobiia bacterium | reverse complement strand
GTGCCGAGCGTGGCGTCCAAGTTTCTTGTCAGCCCTCGACCGGACGATAGTCGGCGAGCCGATCCTCGGCGGTCCAGCCGGTGAACCTGACCCGGTTGAACGCCGCGCTGATGTCCGAGATCCTGTTGTAGAACTCGATCGTGAAGGTGACCTTGATCTTGTCGCCCTGGCGCTCGCCCACCTGGACGAACGGCGCCATCATGTCCTCGATGTCCTCGTCATCGACGAACATGCACGACTTTGCCGCGAGCAGACGTTCTTTCAGCGCCATCAGCTCGCCATGGCCGTTGGCCTTGCCCTGCTCGGCGAGCGCCTGATCGTAGGCGTCGGGCGTAACGCAGACCCAGGAACCTTCCTTCAAGAGAAACGGCGGACCTTCCACGGCCGATGCCGCTGCCACCGCGACCGCCAGGAGCAGAGGCGTGACCATCAACCCGGTTGCCGAGGGTTTCACTGGTAGTCCTCCCAGTTGGCGCCTTCGATCGCCAGGGTCTCCAGGTAGGCGCCGATCTGCGAGACCTGCTCGCCATCGAGAACGCCGTCCCAGGGCGGCATGCGGCGCTCGGTCCGGCCCTCCACCACGACCATGGCGAACTCGGTGTAGCCCTGGCTGAACTTGCGCAGGTCTGCGGCGTATTTGCCGAACCGCGAGACGCCGTCGGCCTTACCGCCGTGGCATTGCGAGCACCAGGTGTTGTACAGCTTGCGGCCGGCCTCGATCGCTTCCGGATCACCCGACAGCGGATTTGAGGAGGGTATCGGGGCGGCGGCTTCGGCGGCCGTTGCGGTCGACGGTCCGAGCCCCGAGAACAAGGCCGCGGCGCCAAGCGCCAGAACATACCCCCATCTTGTGCGCAACCTTCCGGCCACGATCGCCTTCTCCCTTCCATGAAGCGGAGTCAACCCGAGAGCGGGGCGGGCGACATCGCGGCCGCCCGTCCCGCACCCCTTGATCATGCTAGTCGAGCGAGAACGCGACCACGAGCGCGCCCTCCTGGTAGTTGATCAGCTGGTCCGCGTGGTAAGCCGTGGCCAAGGCCCTGCCGACGTGCGAGCCGTGCCCGGTGGCGACCGCGATGTACTGCTTGCCGCCGGCCTCGTAGGAGATGATGCCGCCGTTGGTGCCGGAGCCGAGATTGAAGCGCCAGATCAGATCGCCGGTCTCGGCGTCCAGGGCCTCCAGCCAGCCGTCGTAGGTGGCGTTGAACAGCAGGCCGCCCCCGGTCGACAGCAGGCCCGAGTGCGGGATGATGTCGTAGCGCTTCTCCCACGCGATGTCGCCGCTGACCGGATCGCGCGCGGTCAGGCGGGCGTGGGTCGAGTCGCCCGGAGGATCGGTGCCTTCCCATTCCGCCGCCATGAAGGCGACCGCGAACGGCTCGGTCACCCGGGTGTCGGAACCGGCGGTGGCCGGGCCACCCTCCTTCGGGTTGACCGTCAGGTACATGCACCACTCGTTGGCGATGCGGTAGAACAATCCCGTCTCGGGGCTGTAGGTGCCGGGATTCCAGCTATGACCCCCGTCGATCGCCGGGCAGACCAGGGTCTTCTCGCCCGCGATCGGCCACAGCATGTTCTCCCACTGCCCGGTCTCCATGTTGAAGCCGGAGGTCCAGTTGAGGTTCTTCATGTCCGGGTAGACGTTGACCGGCTGGCCGGTCGCCACGTCGTGAACGTGGTTGAAGCCGTTCTTGCCCGGATGGAGAACCAGCCGCCGCCCCTGGTCGTCGTTGAGCATGACGTATTCGCCGGGCGCGGCGTCGTAGTCGTAAGGATCGCTCGGCGCTTCCTGGAAGTACCAGTTCAGCTTGCCGGTATCGAGATCGAGAGCGACGGTGGACGAGGTGTAGAGGTTGTCGCCCGGCCGGTGCGCGTTCGCGTTCACGTCCCGGCAGTCGGTGCCGCAGAAGTCGTAATCCGGATTCGGGTTGCCGGTGCCGATCAGGATCTGGTTGTTCTCGTAGTCGACCGTGCCCGGCTGCCAGGACCCGCCGCCGCCGTACTTCCAGGAGTCGCCGCCCCAGGTGGCGAGCGCCTCCGGGTCGTCGCGGCCGGTGGTGTAGAAGGTCCACGTCAGATCTCCGGTCTTCGGGTCGACGCCGAAG
>JBOGFL010000092.1:0-3630 GCA_050743285.1 Acidimicrobiia bacterium | reverse complement strand
GGCCTGCACACTCCCGGGCAGGCCGCCGGCGGTCGTCACGACCGTCTGGCCCGGCGGGAGACCGGCAACCAGCGCTTCACTGCGTTCAGGGTCGAGCTCGCTGAAGACGTCGTCGAGCAGCAGAACGGGTGGCGCCCCCACCGCACCGGCCACGACCGCATGTCCCGCGAGCCGCAACGCGAGCGCAAGCGTGCGCTGCTCACCTTGTGACCCGTGCAGACGGGCGTCGAGTGGGCAGAGGTGAAGGCGCCAGTCGTCGCGGTGCGGACCGACCAGTGTGACGCCACGCTCGAGCTCGCGGCGTTGATTCGCGGCAATTCCCTCACGCAGCCCGTAGGCGACATCGGCCCCCGCGCTGATCGGCCCCTCGGCCCACTCGGCTTCGTACGTCGCCGCGATGGACGGCGACTCGCGCGCCACCGTCAGGTACGCAACGTCGACCGCCGGACCCAGCTCGTGCACGAGCCCGAGGCGGCCCTCGGTGAGCTCGGTTCCGACATTGACGAGCTGATCGTCGAGCACCGCGAGGGTCGTGCGCGCGCTTTCGTCGCGCACGCCACCGCGAAGGAGTGCGTTGCGCTGCCGCAGCACGCGGTCGTAGTCGGAGCGGACCGCGTCGTACCGTGGCCGCGCCGCGACCAGCAGATCATCGAGGTAGCGGCGGCGGCCGCCCGGCCCGCCCTTCACCAATTCGAGGTCGTCGGGCGCGAACACCGTGACCCGGAGGAAGTCGTGGAGTGCCTTGAGCCGTGAGACGCGGTGGCGGTTCAACTGGAGCCGGTTGCGGCCCACCGCGTTGATCTCCGCTTCCAGGAGCTGGGGGCGGCCCTCGCGCTCGCTTTCGATCCGCACCACCGCCTGCGCGGCACCGACCCGCACCAGGGCGGCGTCGGGCGTGTTGCGGAACGAGTGCCCGCTCGCCGACCACGCCACCGCCTCGAGCAGGGTGGTTTTCCCCTCGCCGTTGCCGCCCATGATCACCGTGGTGCCGGCGGCAAGCCTCAGCTCGACCCTCGCGTAGCAACGGAAGTCGGTGAGCGCGAGCGAGACGACCTCCATTTCCTTCCTGGCGGCCGGGTCCGGCCTCAGGCGATGCGAACCGGCATCAAGAGGTAGAGGAAGTCGGCGTTGTCGGTGGCCCGCACGGTCGCCGGCTTCAGGGGGTCGATCGACTCGATCACGACCTCAGCCGACGCCGCCGCCTCGAGCCCGTCGAGGAGGAACTGCGAGTTGAACGCGACCGTCAGCTCGCTCCCCTCGTACTTGGCGTCAACCGGTTCGTGCGCCTCGCCGATGTCCTGGCCCACCGCGGAGAGTTCAAGTCCCTCACTGCTCATCTTGAGCCGGATGGGCGCGGTGTCCCGGCCCTGGCCGACGAGCCGCACACGGTTGACCGCCTCGCCGAGCACGTCGCGGGCAACGGTGAGCCGGTTCGGGTAGTCCTTGGGGATCAGCTGTTCGTAGTTCGGGAAGTCGCCCTCGATGAGCCGGGTGGTGATCTCGACCCCGTCGACCCGGAACACGGCGTCGCGGTCACCCAGCACCACCTCGAGATCCGTGCTCCCGGCCAACCGCTGTACCTCCCGAAGACCCTTCGCCGCGACCAGGACGCTCTGACCCTCGTCGAGCATGCTGACGCCCTGCAGATCACGCACCGCCAGCCGGTACGAGTCGGTGGCCACGAGTCGTAGCCCGCCCGGGGTGGCGTTCACGAGAACGCCGGTGAGGATCGGGCGGGCGTCGTCGCGTGACGCGGCCGGCACCACTTGGCGCAGCCCCTCGCCGAACGGGCCGCCGGCAACTTTCACGCCGGCGGCGGTGACCTCGGGCAGCCGCGGGAAGTCGGCCACGGCCAGAGTCCGCAGTGTTACCTCCGACCGACCACCACTGATGCGCGCCTCTTCGTCACCCACGTCGACGGTCACCGAACCGGGCGGTAGCAACCGCACGTAGTCGCCGAGCAACCGAGCCGGAAGGACCGCGTCACCGGGGCGCTCGGCTTCAACGGGAACCCGCACGCGCATCGTGAGCTCGAGATCGGACCCGACGATCTCGAGTTGGCTCTCGTTCACACCGAGGCGAACTCCCGACAACACGGGCAACGCCCCGGCCCGTCCGGCGGTCGCCCGCTGCGCGGTCGAAACCGCCTCGCCCAGGGTGTCGCGCTCCGAGCGGAACTTCACTCGTACCTCCTCTTCACTGAGGACTACTTGTTCTTACTTGCTGTCGTAGTAGCAGGGCTGGGGATTGGGGACGAAAGGATGAAGTCGCAGGTCAATCCCAGTATGACCCTCCCCACGTTGTCCCCTGTGGTGCACAAGGGCGACGGATGAGCCCGCCGAGGGAGCGCAGCAATCCCCAGGCGGGGCCTCCGACTCCCCAGGGGCACCCCCCTCCGGGGATGAGTTATCCCCCACTCCCGTGTTTGATTCGGGCGATGAGCAGGTTGACCTGCTCGAACGTCGTGTGACGCTCGGCCATCTGCTTCTTGATCTTGTCGACCGCATACATGACGGTCGAGTGGTCGCGACCGCCGAACTGCTCTGCGATCCGGGGATAACTGAAGTCGGTGAGCTCGCGGAACACGTACATGCCGGTCTGGCGGGCAGTGACGAGCGGCCGGCGACGGCTCTTGCCGCAGAGGTCGTCAACGGTCCAGCCGAACATCTTGGCGGTTTCCTCGAGGATGAGCTCGGGAGTGACGACGCGCGGTTTCGACGGTGGGAGCAGGTCGGCGAGCACTTCCTGCGCCACCTCGGCATTGAGGGCGGCGCCATGGAGGCGGGAGTACGCGTCCACGCGGATCAGCGCCCCCTCGAGCTCGCGAACATTGTCGGTGATGTTGGTGGCAATGAACGCGAGCACTTCGTCGGGGATGCGCTCGAAGTGCTCGGCCTCGGCCTTCTTGCGGAGGATCGCGAGCCGCGTCTCGAACTCGGGTGGCTGGACGTCGGTGATGAGCCCCCACTCGAAGCGGCTTCGCAGGCGGTCTTCGAGTTCCGCGATCGACTTCGGCGCCCGGTCGGACGAGATCACGATCTGGCTGCCGGCGTTGTGCAGCGTGTTGAACGTATAGAAGAGCTCCTCTTGGAGCTCGGTGGTGCGCTCGAGGAACTGAATGTCGTCGAGCAGAAGCACGTCGATCTCGCGGTACCGCCGCTTGAAGGTCGGCATCGTCTTGGCGCGCAGCGCGTCGACGAACTCGTTCATGAGCGTCTCGGTGGAGACGTACCGGATGCGGCGGTCGGGGAACATCGCCTGGACGTAGTGGCCGACCGCGTGGAGCAGGTGGGTCTTGCCGAGGCCGGCGGCGCCGTAGACGAAGAGCGGGTTGTAGGCCCGTCCGGGAGCCTCGGCCACCGAAAGGGCCGCCGCGTGGGCGAACCGGTTGGAGGCGCCGATGACGAACTGGTCGAAGGTGTAGCGCGGGATGAACGCCGCGCCGGTCCATCGGGGGGCAGGCTCCGCGCGCGCGGGCGACATCGGTGCGGGCGCGGACCGCGGGGTGGCGGCTTCGCCGCCGTTCGGGTACGGCTCGGGGTCGGGTGCCTCGACGTCGACGACGAGTTCGATCGCGACCTCGCGCCCGACGGCGTCGCGTACGGCGTCATGGACCGTGTCCCGGTACTG
>JBOGFL010000091.1:0-2153 GCA_050743285.1 Acidimicrobiia bacterium | reverse complement strand
GGCTGAGCTCGCGGATGAGCCGCCGGATGGCGCGCTGGTAGCTGTCGATGCGCGGGGCGCCGACGAGGAACAGCGTGGCGTCGGGCACGTGGTGCGTCGCGAGCACGTGGAACGCCTCGACGAGTAGGTCGGGCCGCTTGTGCGGCAGCAGCTGCCCGATGAACAACAGCACCGGGCCTTCGCAACGCCGGTCGAGCTCCTCGACCAGTGCGGGGTTCGGCTCGATCGCCCGCAGGCGGGCGGGATCGACGATCAGCGGCGTGACCCGGACCCGTTCGTAGCCGAGCTCCTCGAGCTCGCCGGCGTTGTAGGCGGAGGCCGCCAACGCGAGGACCACGCGGTCCCGGACCGCCTTCAGCTCGCGCCGGCCGTCCGCCAGGAGCTCGGCGAAGTGCGGCGCGAAGGGCAGGAAGTACTCGGGCGGCGTGATGTTGTGGTACATGAGCACGAGTCGCTCGCGGCGCGCGTCCAGAAACTGGTGGAGCCGGGGGTCACCGATCGACGCGTGCAGCAGCAGCAGGTTCTCGCCGCCGTCCGCAGAGGACAGTTCCTCGTAGGCCTCGAGTGGGAACACCTCGCCGACCAACGCGTCGTCGCGGTAGCAGGAGAAGATTTCCGACGGCCCGTCCCGTCGCAGCAGCGCCCGCCACTCGAGTGCCGCGTTCGTGATCGCGTCGCCCGGCGCCGCCGAGACGACGACCTGGTGGATCTCGGGCGTCACCACGAGCCGGCGGCCAGTTCGTCGATTCGTCGCTCGAGGGCGGCAACCGTCGCCTGCAGCCGGTTCAGCGTTTCCTGCTGCTCGGCCAGGATGGCGTGGAGCGCGTCGAGCTGCTGGGTGACACCGACGTCGCCCGCCCGCGTGACCGACTCGAGCGGGTCGGCCACACTCTCCAGCGCCTCCTGCACCGCGACCGCGTAGGCCTCGACCTGGGTCAGGACACCCCGCGTCTGGCGGGCGACCGCGCGCCCGACGACCCGGTGCATCGCCCGCCCACCCGGGATCCGCGACCGCGTCGGTATGCGGTCGATGTCGAAGTCCATCGCGTCCCGGATGTCGTCGAGATGGTCGCGAAACGACAGCTGGGTCGGCCGGAACCTGACGATGCGTCGGAAGTGATCGTCGAGCTCGCCCTCGAGCCCGGACGGGTATTCACCGTTCTTGCGCCGCTCTTCGACGCGCTGACGCAGCGCGCCGACGAGTGCATCGATGTGCTCGCCGTCTCGCCACTGCTCGGCGCGTTCCCCGGCGTCCCGCTGGTCGGCAGTCACGCGCTGCGGGCCCGCTCGGCCCGGCACACCCGTACCGGCATGTCAACGAGACCGGAGTTGTAGCCGGGGTTCATGACCTCGATGAAGTCCTGCTCCTGGCGATGGTCGTAGATCTCGACGCCGTTGCTGTCGTGCACACCGATCGTGAGCGCGTAGATCCCGTCGAGCAACCCGACCCGGTCGAAGTCGAACATCACAGTTTCGTTGCCCGACATCGTGCCGAGGTCGAGGCCGAGCAGCGCGGTGTTCGTGCCGAAGATCAACGTGCCCCGCTGGTCGGCGATGTTGAAGGAGACGACCGCCTCCTTCACCGGCGCCGAGGCCTGCATCGAGACCGAGACCCGGAGCGGCTCGTCCGGCGTGACGTGTGTCCGGTTGCTCTCGGGGTACTCGACGGTCACTCCGGTGATGCGCACCGCGCCCGTCATGCGCTTGGCCGGATCGCCCATCTCGGTCTGGCTCGGCACGATTCCCTTCCGCAGCAGCGAGTCGCGGAACGCGATCACCGCCTCGGGGGGTGAACCGAGTTCGATCAGCTCGCCCCGGTCGAGCACCGCGGCCCGGTCGCACACGTTGCGGACCTGCTCCGCGGCGTGCGTGACGAAGAGGATCGTGCGTCCCTCTGCTTGCAACGCGCGAATCCGACCGATGCACTTGCGCTGGAACGCCTCGTCGCCCACCGCGAGCACCTCGTCGACGAGCAGGATCTCGGGGTCGACGCTCACAGCGACCGCGAAACCGAGGCGGGCGACCATGCCCGAGGAGAAGTGCTTGACCGGGTTGTCGATGAACTGCTCCAGCTCGGCGAACCCGACGATGTTGTCGAACCGGCGGTCGATCTCGGTGCGCGACAGACCGAGAATGGAGCCGTTGAGGTAGAC
>JBOGFL010000090.1:0-2397 GCA_050743285.1 Acidimicrobiia bacterium | reverse complement strand
CCGGACGCCCGACCCGCCCCGGCACCGAGCAGGATCGGAGAAGCACGCGACGGGTCGGTGCTCCTACCCTCGTCGCATGGCAGTCACCGTCTCCGCAATGTTCATCCCCGTCCACGACCCCGACGCCGCGCTCGGCTTCTACCGCGACGCGCTCGGCCTCGAGGTCCGCAACGACGTCGCGTCCGACGGCTTCCGTTGGGTCACCGTCGGCGCCCCGGGACAGGACGTCGACATCGTCCTGTCCCAGCCGCACGGCGGTCGTTCACAGGCCGAGGGCGACGCCCTCCTGTCGCTCGTGACGCAGGGGTCGCTGCAGGCTGCGATCTTCCGCTCCGACGACCTCGACGCCACGTTCGAGAAGGTCCGGGCGTCGGGCGCCGAGGTGCTCCAGGAGCCGACGTCGCAGCCCTGGGGCGCGCGCGACTGCGCGTTGCGCGACCCCTCGGGCAACCTCGTCCGCATCGCGCAGGCCTGACCGACGTCCGCCCGGAGTGCCGCATACCGCCGGATCAGCGGTGAGTCAGGATCGTGTTCGAGCGGTCGAAGGAGGACGTCGGCGAGGTCGTCGCGCACCACGACGGCCCCGGTCGCCTCGGGGTTGGCCGATGCCTGCGGCGGGAGGCCGGACGGTTCCGCGTAGGCGGTGGTGACGCAGCCGATCGGTTCGAGCGAGATGGACGGGCGGTCTGCCATGCTGCGTCCATCATGGGCCGATGACGACGTGGGGCGCCTTCGCCGCCGCCGAACCGGAGCTGGCAGCGTTCGTGGCGGAGCGGCTGCGGGCAGCGCCGTGCTACCTCGCGACCGTGCGGGCGAGCGGCGCGCCGCGGGTCCACCCGGTCACGCCGATCTTCACCGCCGACGGGCTATACCTGTTCATGGAGCCGACGTCACCAAAGGGCGCCGACCTCCGCGAGCACGGATGGTTCGCCCTCCACAACGGCGTGCCGGACAACGCCGGGACCGGCGGCGAGGCGTCGGTGAGCGGCACCGGGCACCCCGTCGACGACGACGTGCGGGCGACTGTCGTCGCCGCCGCCAGCTACGGCCCCGCCGACCGCTACGTGCTGTTCGAGCTGCGACCTACCGAGGTGCGCTGCAACGGCGACGGCGACGTCACGCTGCTCGAGCGTCGAAGGTGGCGCGCCGACCGCGAAGGCGGCCCCGCCTCACAGATGGAGACACGATGAGCACGGCCACGAGGACGGACACGCAGTCGCCTGCGCTGCACGTTGCCGACAGCCACGATCTGATCCGCGTGCCCGGCGCGCGCGTGAACAACCTCAAAGACGTCAGCATCGAGATCCCGAAGCGCCGGCTGACGCTGTTCACCGGCGTCTCCGGCTCGGGCAAGAGCTCACTGATGTTCGGCACGATCGCCGCGGAGTCGCAGCGGCTGATCAACGAGACTTACAGCGCCTTCGTGCAGGGCTTTATCCCGACGCTGGCCCGGCCCGAGGTCGACGTGCTCGACGGGCTGACGACCGCGATCATCGTCGACCAGGAGCGGATGGGCGCCAACCCCCGCTCCACCGTCGGCACCGCCACCGACGCCAACGCGATGCTGCGAATCGTCTTCAGCCGACTCGGACAGCCGCACATCGGCTCGCCCCAAGCGTTCTCCTTCAACGTCGCCTCGATCAGCGGAGCGGGCGCGGTCACGCTCGAGCGCGGCGGGAAGACCGTGAAGGAGCGGCGCAGCTTCAACATCACCGGCGGCATGTGTCCGCGCTGCGAGGGCCGGGGCTCGGTCACCGACTTCGACCTGCCTGCGCTGTACGACGACAGCAAGACGCTCAACGAGGGTGCGCTCACGATCCCCGGCTACAGCATGGACGGCTGGTACGGCCGCATCTTCCGCGGCTGCGGCTACTTCGACCCGGACAAGCCGATCCGCGACTACACCAGGAAAGAGCTGCACGACCTACTCCACAAGGAGCCGACCAAGATCAAGGTCGACGACGTCAACCTGACGTACGCGGGCCTGATCCCGACGATCCAGAAGTCGTTCCTGTCCAAGGACGTCGACGCGCTGCAGCCGCACATCCGCGCGTTCGTGGAGCGCGCGGTGACGTTCACCACCTGCCCCGAGTGCGATGGCACCCGGCTCAGCGAGGGGGCTCGGTCGTCGAAGATCAAGGGGATCAACATCGCCGACGCGTGCGCGATGCAGATCAGCGACGTGTCCGAATGGGTGCGCGGCCTCGAGGAGCCGTCGGTGGCGCCGCTGCTGGCGGCGCTGGGGGAGACGCTCGACTCGTTCGTGGAGATCGGGCTCGGCTACCTCTCGCTCGACCGGCCGTCGGGCACGCTGTCGGGTGGCGAGGCGCAGCGCACCAAGATGATCCGCCACCTCGGCTCCTCGCTCACCGACGTCACCTACGTCTTCGACGAGCC
>JBOGFL010000089.1:0-2551 GCA_050743285.1 Acidimicrobiia bacterium | reverse complement strand
AGGCGGTGGCGGCCGATGGCGAGGGGCGCGTCGTCGCGAGATCCCGCGTTCCGCACCGCTTGCTGGTACCCGCGCCCGACCGGCTCGAGCACGATGCCGGCAAGGCATGGCGGGACGGGCCGCGTGCCGCGCTCGCCGAGCTCGGTGACGTGCGTCCGCGAGCGGTGTGCGTGGCGGCGATGGTGCCGTCGTTGACGGCGGTGGACGGCGACGGGAACCCGATCACGCCCGGCCTCCTCTACGGCGACGTACGCGGCCGGACCGGCTCGAGGAAGAGCCCGGCCGAGAGCGGCGAGATGGGCGCCTTCCTCCGTTGGGCCGCGCAGGAGGCACCCGGCGCGCGCGGCTACTGGCCCGCGCAGGCGGTCGCCAACTACGCACTGGGCGGAGAGGGAGTCATCGACACGATGACCGCCGCCACCGCACACCCGTTGTTCGACTGGAGTGGGTGGGACGCGTCCGCCGTCGAAGCCGCCGGCGTGCACGTCGATCAGTTGGCGCGCATCGCGAACGCCACCGAGCCCGCCGGTCAGGTGGGTGACGCGGTGCTGGCGGCCGGCACCATCGACGCCATGGGCGAGCAGATCGTGGCCGGCGCCGACGACGACGGTGACGTGCTGGTGATCCTCGGCACCACCCTCATCACGTGGGCGGTGCTGGTTCCGGCCGCCGGCGAGGTCCCCGCGGTGCCGTCCACCTACTACGCGATTCCGCACACCGCCGCCGGGAAGTGGTTGGCGGGCGGTCCGAGCAACGCCGGCGGCCTGTTCCTCGACTGGGTACGGCGTTTGGTGGGTGACGGCCCGCCCGCGACCGACCGCGACCGGGTGCCGGTCTGGGTTCCGTACCCCCGCGGCGAGCGGGTCCCGCTTCACGATCCGGATCGGCGGGCGGTGCTCGCCGACGCCGATCTCACCCACGACGCCGGCTCCGTCCGGCGCGCCGCGTTCGAAGCCGCCGGGTTCGTCGTGCGCCGCACGCTCGACGACGTCGCGCCCGGAGCCCGCCGTCTGGTCGCGACCGGCGGCGGGATACGCGTCGCCGAGTGGGTCCAGTCACTGGCTGACTGCACCCGCCTCCCGGTCGACGTGGTCGACGTCCCCGAGGGTGGCGCCTTGGGCGCGGCCTTTCTTGCCCGCGTGGCTGCAGGGCTCGAGACCGACATGACCGACGGTCGCCGCTGGGCGCGCCTCGAGCGCCGCGTCGAACCCGACCCCCGCTGGGCCGAGGCCACCGCGCGCCGCTACCGGCGCTTCCGGGACCTCGCCGGGTAACGTCGGACCCGGTATGGCGCTCGAGATTCGCATCGACCGGGACGTGTGCATGGGCTCGGGCAACTGCCAGTTCTGGGCCGCGGGCGTGTTCGACCTCGACGACGACGGCATCGCGGTCGTCGTCGATCCCGAGGCGCAACCCGAAGAGAAGATCGTGCTCGCGATGCAGGGATGCCCGACCCAGGCCATCAAGCTGTTCCGGGACGGGGAGCCCGTCACCAGGACGTAACGCTCGACGTGGCACCCGTCGGATTCGCGCCGCGCGCGCCGCTCGCAAGTTTCGAGCTCGCGATGGCAACCTGGGCCTGCGGGGACAGCGCTGACGACGGCAACGCCTCGTCCACGGACGCGGCGACCGCAGGAACTGGCAGCTCGGCGGATCCGCTGCCCCGAGCTCGTCGACCGTCCCGGGTCGGGAGTGGGCCCTTCACCGATTGCCGCCGCTAGCCTCCGAGGCATGACGATCGGGATCACAGAGGAACACGAAGCGTTGCACGAGGCGGCGCGTGGCTGGGTCGAGCGGCACGCCGCTCCCTCGGTGGCTCGGGCTGCGCTCGACGCCGAGCGCGAGGAACTGCCGGCGTTCTGGCCGCAGCTCGCCGAGCAGGGCTGGCTCGGCCTGCACGTCGACGACGCCTACGGAGGCTCGGGCTACAGCCTGTCGGAGCTGGTGGTGATCCTCGAGGAGCTGGGGCGGGCGGTCGCGCCGGGCCCGTTCCTCCCCAGCGTCCTCGCGGCGGCGGTGGTGCAGGCGGGCGCCGAAGAGGCGACGGCCAAGGCACTGCTTCCCGGTCTGGCGGCCGGCGATCTGGTCGGGACCGTTGCCATCACCGGAACGCTCGCAGCGACGGAAGGCGGCGACGGGTCACTCGAGGTTCGGGGCGAGTTGCGGCCCGTCCTCTCCGGACACCTGGCGTCGCTCCTGCTCGCCCGCGCCGGTGACACATGGTGCGCGTTCACCGCGGACGAGATCGGCGCCACCGAGCTGCCGAGCCTCGACCGCACCCGCCGCGTCGCCGCGGTCACCGTCGACGCGAAGGTTCCGCCCGAACGCCAGCTACACGGGCTCACGACGGCGCGCGTGCTCGACATCGCCGCTGTGCTCCTCGTTGCGGACGGTGTGGGCGGCTCGCAGTGGTGCGTCGAGACCGCGGCCGCCTACGCCAAGGACCGGCACCAGTTCGGGCGCCCGATCGGCCAGTTCCAGGGCGTGAAGCACCGGTGTGCCGACATGGTCGCCCGCACCGAGCTCGCTCGAGCGGCGACGTGGGACGCGG
>JBOGFL010000088.1:0-6532 GCA_050743285.1 Acidimicrobiia bacterium | reverse complement strand
GCGCTGGAACGGGATGTCGGCGAGGGCGTCGACGCGGTACGCCCGATAGCCGCTGTGCCATTCCGACAGTTCCATGCCGACAATCGTGTTCTGCGCGGTGGTGAGGACGCGGTTCCCGACGTACTTGTAGAGCGGCATACCCCCACGGCGAGCAGCCCCGGTCTCCATCATGCGGGACCCGAACACCGCGTCCCCCTTGTCGAGCTCGAGCGGTTCGACCATCTGCGGGAGGATCTCGGGCGCGTACTGCCCGTCACCGTGCAACAGGACGATGATGTCGAGCCCGTGCTCGATCGCCCACCGGTACCCGGCCTTCTGGTTGCCGCCGTACCCGAGGTTCCGGGGATGGCGAATGACCGTCAACGGGAGGTCGCGGTTCTCCTGTTGATAGCCGAGGCCCACGAGGTAGGTCGCGTCCTGACTGTGGTCGTCGAAGACGAGTACGTCGTTGATCCGGGGCACGAACTCCCGGGGTATGCGGTCGAGCACCCGGGCCAGGGTGGTCGCGGCGTTGTACGCGACAACCAGAATCCCGATGCGCTTCTCGTCCGGGTCCGCCACGGCCTTTCACGCTACCCGGCGTCTGCGGCGCGGCGGGCCTAAGGCTTCTCTTTTCCGATGCGCTCGTAGGCCTCGACCGGGATGCGGGTCACATCCTTGTAGATGTGGTGCACACAGGGCTCGCCGGTGCTCCCGGTCGGATGCTCGATGCTCGACGGCGTTCCGCCCCACTCGACCGGCTGGATCTCGTTGTTCACCGAGCAATGAGCGCAGTAGACGGGCAGCGCCTCGCGCATGAACGTGCGCGGCCCGCGCTCTCGCAGTGTGGTGTACGCGTGCACACCTTCGTAGCGACCATCGTCGACGAGCTTGCCGCCGCTGCCACAACGGAATGACAGCGTGATCTTTTCGTCGTCCTCGTCGACCTCGACGGTTCCCATGTTCCCCAGCATTGCCCGGGCGATGACCTTCGCCCGCGCCGACGCGGGAAGGGAGCCCCAGTCGACGCCGGTGTCGCGGTGCGGCCGGACGAACTCCTCGCCGGTCTTCCGGAGCGCCCGCTCGACCGCCTCCTCGCCCAACTCCTCGCTGATGAACGTCAGCAGCGACGTGATCCAGTTGATCGAGTAGTCCTTGAGCGCGGCCCACTGCGCGACGGCGCGGTCGACGAGGTCAACCGCGTCATCGGTCCGGCCGTCCCGCAGGGCGCCCTTCGCCTGTTCCCATAGCGGCGTCGACATCCGGTCGATGTCGGCATCAGTCAGCTGCCGATCAACCACATCCCCCTCCGTTCTGCTCGCTAGCGGGGCAGACCGAGCACGCGCTCGGCGATGATGTTGCGCTGGATCTCACTGGTCCCGCCGGGGATCGTCCCACCGAACGATCGCAGCCACTGCGTCGTCCACGAGCCGCGTCGCCACAGGCGCGGGCCCTGCAACTCCTGGTCGAGCGCGTCGGCGCGGAGCAGGTCGGAGGCGGCGAGGAGCGACCGTTGGAGCGCCTCGCTGCCGACCAGCTTGAGGAGCGAGTGCTCCGGCGAGGCTCGCCCCCTCATGGACTTCGCGAAGCCGCGGTACCCCATGAGCAGGATCGCCCGACTGTCGACGTAGGTCGCCGCGACCGCATCGCGGTAGCTCGGATCCTCCCGTAACGGGCGCCCGTCAGGACCGGGACGGTCGGCGAGGCCGACGAGCATGTCGAGGCTGCGTTCGACCAAGTATGCGTAGTCGACCCACAGCATTGCCCGCTCGTGCGCGAGCGAGCCCTGGGTGAGCGGCCAGCCCGCGTTCAGCTCACCGAGCAGGTTCTCGCGGGGTACGACGACGTCGGTGAAGAAGACCTCGTTGAAGTCGAGCCAGTCGGGCTCGCTCAGCTCCGGGAACGGGCGGCACTCGACGCCGGGGGTCTGCATGTCGACGATGAGCGCGCTGATCCCCCGGTGTTTGGGCACGTCGGGGTCGGTGCGGACGAAGCACAGACACCAGTCGGAGTGGTGCGCGCCCGAGGTCCAGACCTTCTGTCCGTTGATCACGAAGTGGTCGTCGTCGATCACTGCCCGCGTCCGCAGCGACGCAAGGTCGCTCCCCGCGGCCGGCTCGCTCATACCGACGCACCACGCGATCTCGGCGCGCAGCGTGGGCACGAGGAAGCGATCCTGCTGGTCGGGCGTCCCGTAGTCGCGGATCGACGGCGAGATGATCCCGAGGCCTTGGGGATTGAGGCTGCGGGGAATATCGCGCTTCGAGAACTCCTCGAAGTAGATCATTAGCTCGGTCGCGCCGGCGTTGCGACCGCCGAGTTCGGGCGGCCACCCCGGCACCAGCCAGCCGTTGTCGAAGAGCTTGCGCTGCCACTCGCGCGCCTGATCGCTCATGTACGCGCTGGAGCGCTTGTTGTCACGGAGGTGCTCGAAGCCAGGCAGGTTGGCGTCGAGCCAGGTGACGAGCTCGGACCGGAACGCTTCCTCGTCGACGCCGTACCGAAGCCGCATTTCAGCGCGAACGCGTGAGGAGGAAGCAGCCGGCGAGCGGCCCGCCGCCGGCGGCGGCGACGCCGACCTCGGGTTCACCTGGCACCTGGCGTTCGCCGCCCTCGCCCCACAGCTGGGTGCAGGCCTCGTGCAGAAACCCGAAGCCGTGGAGCCGGCCCGACGACAGCTGTCCCCCGTGGGTGTTCAGCGCCAGTTGGCCATCGCGGGCGATGCGCTGCCCACCCTCGACAAACGGCCCCGATTCGCCGCGCCCACAGAACCGCATCGCCTCGAGCCACGCCATCGTGATGAAGCTGAAGCCGTCGTACATCTCGGCGAGCTGCACTTCGGAGGGTTTGATGTCGGTGCGGGTCCAGAGCTGCGCCCCTGCGTCGCGACACGCCATCGTCGTGAGGTCGTCGAACTGGTCCCACGACGGGCGGCCCCGGATCGCGGTCGCGGCCGCCTGCACCTGCACGGGCGGCTTCCGCAGATCGGGCGCGGTGTCGACGTGCGAGACGATCATCGCGGTGGCGCCGTCGCACGGGACATCGCAGTCGAAGAGGTGAAGCGGTGTCGAGATCATGCGGGACGCGAGGTAGTCGTCCATGGTCATCGGATCGCGGTAGATCGCCTTCGGGTTGATCTGGGCGTTCTTGCGGGCGTTGAGCGCGATCTGCGCCAGCTGCTCGGAGGTCGTGCCGAACTCGTAGAAGTGCCGCTGAGCGAACATCGCGATCCACTGCGCGGCCGACGGCGCTGCGAACGGCAGGTTCCACTGCATGAAGCCGCCGGCCCGGGGCACCGAGCCGCCGCCGCCCCCGCCGGGCATCACCGCGGCGCGGCCCTTCTTACCCTGAGCACTGCCCTCGAACACCGTGCGGAAGCACAACACGTGGATCGCGAGGCCGGCCGCCACGGCGAGGCACGCGTTGATCACCGGGCCCAGCTGGCTGGGCTGTTCGATGCCGCCGCTGTACCAACCGAGCTCGAGGCGCAACATGTCTTGCACCTCGACCACTCCCGCGCCCGAGAATCCGGGCGGTTGCTCCATCGGCCCAGGGTACGTCGCGATGCCGTCGATGTCGGCGGGCGTGAGACCGGCGTCGGCGATGGCGGCGAGCGCGGCGTCGCCGGTGAGCTCGAGAGGATCGCGGTAGAGGCGGCGGCCGACGTCGGACTGGCCCACGCCACTGATGCACGCCTTGCGCTCGATCGGGTCGAACGGCACGTCAGGCCATTCCACCAGCAGGTTCGAACAGGGGGAGCCACACCTCGCCGTCGTGTTCCTCGAACGTCACACGCACCGGCATCCCGACGGTGACGTCATCGGGATCACACCCGACGATGTTGGTGGTCAGGCGCACCTTGGGGTCCTCATCGATCTCGACGATCGCGAGCACGTACGGAAGCTCGGGTCCCGGCATCCACGGCTGGTAATTCACACTGAACGTCGCGACAGTGGCCCGGCCCGAGACCGCCTCGATGGCGAGGTCCTTGCAGTAACACGTCGGACAGAACGGCGTCGGCGGATGCACGTAAGTGCCATCGCGCCGGCAGCGCAGGAACTGCAACTTGCCCTCGCGACCGCCCTCCCAAAAATGGCGGTTGCGGTCGGTGACCCGGGGCAGTATCCGGTACGGCTTCTCGGCTTCGCTCATTCCTCGGTCTCCAATTCGGGGGCGGCGTCGAAACCCTCGCGCGCGTGCGGAATCGCCTCGACCGCAGATAACAGGCCGAATCCGGGCACCGACAACATGATCGAGCCCAGCACTTCTTCCCAGGTCGCGCCCACCTCGCGCGCAAGTCGCGCGTGGCGGCGCACGCCGGCGGGGTTGCGCAGGATCACCGTGCACACGAGGCGGATCAGCTCGTGCGTCTTACGGTCGGGGGCCTCGAGTGAGTCGATCTGGCTGAGCCACGCGCTCTGAGCGTCGTGCAGCGCCGGGAACACCTCGTGCAACGGGCCCTCGAAGGGAAAGCTCCAGGCCGTCATGACGCAACGGGGCGGAACACGGGCAGGGTCACGTCGTCGGCAACCGGTTGGAACGCCACCTCGAGCTGCATCCCGATCCGGAGGATGTCGAAGTCGACGTCGACGACGTTCGTCATCATGCGCGGGCCCTCTTCGAGATCGACGACCGCGGCGACGTAGGGAACCCGCTCGGAGAACGGCGGGAGATCGTTGCGGTACACGACTGACCACGTGTACAGGGTTGCGCACCCGCTCGCGTCCTCCCAACGCACCGCGCCACGCCAGCAGAACGGGCAGAAGGGCCGGGGGTAGAAGTGGGCCCGGCCACACGCGTCACAGCGTTTGATGAGCAACCGCCCGTCGCGAGCCGCGTCCCAGTAGGGCGCGGTTTCGACGTTCGGGGTCGGCAGGTCGAAGCGCGCCCCAACCGCCATCGGTTCCGGGCGCCGTTCAGTTCCGGGCGGGAAGCGCCGCCGAGGCGGTGCCGGTGAGCTTCGACTCGCCCTCCTGGTTGACCACCTCGCACTCGAGATCGACGACGTGCTCGCCGTGCTGGTCGCGCTTCTTGGCAACAGTGATGCGCGTCTTGAGGGTCTCGCCGGGCCAGGTCTGCTTCGTGAACCGCACCTTGTAGGTCTTGAGGTTTCCCACGCCGACGTAGTCAGTGAGCGCCTTGCCGAGGATCCCGGCCGTGAACATGCCATGGCCGAAGACGCTGGGCAGCCCGGCGGCCTGGGCCGCGACCTCGTCGGTGTGCATGGGGTTGAAGTCGCCCGACGCGCCCGCGTACATCACCAGGTCGGTGCGGGTGAGCTCGTGGGCGAACTCGGGGGCGGCATCACCCTCTTTGACGTCCTCGTAGAACAGCTTCTGCTCGGCCATGACGGCGAGTGGTACCCGTTCCCTGACGCCGCTGTCAACCTCCCCCTATCCCGCTCGCCTCCCTTCAACCGAGCGCCTGCGGCGCGCCCCACCCACACCGGTATGTTCCTGAACGTGAAGGACGGCCTGCTCACCGGGGTGCGGGTGCTGGACGTCAGCATCTGGCGACCGGGTCCGTACACGACCCGGCTGCTCGCCGACCTCGGCGCGGAGGTGCTGAAGATCGAGCCACCCGGCGGCGACCCGATGCGGGCCTACTCCGACCTCTTCGACGCGCTCGTTGCCGGCAAGCGCACGCTGGAGCTCGACCTCAAGTCACCGGCGGGGCCGGCGCGCATCAAGGCGTTGGCGGCCGAGCACGACGTGCTCGTCGAGGGCTACCGCCCGGGCGTCGCCGAACGGCTCGGCGTCGGGTACGACGCGATGCGCGCCGCCAACCCCGCCATCGTGTACTGCTCGATCTCCGGCTTCGGCCAGACCGGCCCACTCACCCACGTGCCCGGCCACGACATCAACTACCAGTCGCTCGCGGGCGTCCTCGCGCCGGAGGCGTATCACGTGCCCACCGAGCCGGCCACTCCCTACGCCGACCTCGCCGGCGGGCTGTTCGCCGCGTTCGCCGTCTGCGCCGCCCTCGTCAACGTGCGCCGCACCGGTGAAGGCGAACGAATCGATGTGAGCATGACCGACGCGCTCGCCTCGTGGACGGGTTCGTCGGGCGGCACCCTCGCCGGCACCGAAGCCAGCCAGCAGGGACTCCCGCACTACGGGCTCTTCGAGTGCGCCGACGGTCGGCTCATCACGCTCGGCGTCATCGCCGAAGACCCCTTCTGGCGCGGACTGTGCCGGGCGTTGGAGCTCCCCGCCGAACTCCAAGACCTGAGCATCATCGAGCGCCTGGCGCGCTACGACGAGCTCCGTCCACTCGTCGAAGCGGGAATCGCGCGCGAGCCGGCCGACGCGATGCTGGAGCGCCTCGAGGCGCACGATGTTCCCGTCGCACCAGTCCTCGACCGGAAGGGGATGCTCGCCCACGAGAACTTCCGTGCCCGCGGCATCGTCGTCGACGACGCCGACGGCAAGCCGCACGTCGGCCACCCGGTGCGCTACACGCACCGCCCCGCGACCCCGCCGACCTAACCGCGGCTTTGGCGTCGCCAAGGTCTCGATAAGGGCCCTGGGCGACGCCAAACAGTGCCTAGGGG
>JBOGFL010000087.1:0-8142 GCA_050743285.1 Acidimicrobiia bacterium | reverse complement strand
CCACTCGAGCAGTCGGCGCGAGCGTCGAGGCATCACGGAACCGCGACCAGTCGACCATCACGTCCTTCTGGCTCGCGGTCAACGCGTCCCGCGCCACGAGGAGCAGCGGACGCTCACGCTCACCTGCGCGCTTCCTCGCGACCCGCAAGGCGCACGATCACGATCGGGCTGATCTCCTCGCCCTGCCCGAGCGGATTATCGCGGAGGATCTCCCGGGTCGTGTCGTCATCGAGCGGGAAGCCGGTGCTCTTCCCGAGTATTTCGGTGTTGATGTTGTTGGCGTCGATGACGACCGCGGGATGGCCGATCATCGCGGCCAGCTCGTCGGCCGCCGCGGCCGGATCCTGGGGGCCGAGCATCGCGAACTCGTCGAACGGCTTGACCGTGGCCGGGTTGAATCCGTCGATCTCCGAAATGCGGTGGCCGGCGATGCGGTAGAAGTCGCCCCGCCGGCCGAAGAGACGCGTGAAGCCGCCCACGACCATTGCGAAGAACGACCGGAACCAGCCTGCCTGCATGATCGCCACCTGCATCTTGCGCGCGTCCGAGTAACCGACGTCGTCGGCGTGCTTCGTCACACCCTTCACGATCAGTCTCGCGAGAGTTCCGGGGCGGACCACGGACTGGTGGATTACCCGACCCTGCGAGATCGTGACGAACTTCTCCGACACCGCGATCCAGTCGCCGTCGTGAATCAGCGGCGCGACGTATTTCTCCATCACCGGCTCGAGTGGCTCCTTGATGTGGATGATGTGGGTGCGAACCGGCAACCGTTCGTAAGTACGTCCGGCAACCGTCATCGAGGGCTTCTCGACGATGCCGGTTTGGGCGGGGGGCCGGGCGCGCTCGGCCATCAGCGCGCGACCTCCAGGTCGAGGAAGCGGCGCATCCAGAGTTCGGTGACGAGGACCCGCCAGAAGATGAGACCGTCGCCGGGGCGACCGGCGAGCCACTCGTCGAACCCGCTCACCAGCCCGCGTTGGTCGTAGATGCCGCGACCGCCGAGATCCGGCGACGAGAAGATGTCGCGAATCTCGGGCGCCTTCTCCTTTATCCACGAGACATCCGGGTTGGTGAACCCGATCTTGGAGCGGCGGAGGCGGTTCTTCTCAGGGATCCGCCCGCGCAGCGCCCGCCGGTAGATGGCGCGGTTCCACCCGCCGTCGATCTTCTGGTCGATCGGTAGCGAGAAGATGAACTCGACCATCTCGTGATCGAGGAACGGCACCCGCGCCTCGATCGAGAACGCCATCGAGTTCTTGTCTTCGTAGCGGAGCAGGTTCGGCGTCGAGAACTTCAGCACGTCGCTGGCGAGACGCTCGTTGAGGTTGCGGTGGGCTTCGAACGTCACACCCCTGACATCGGGTGTTGAACGAAGCAGCTCGCGCGCGGCAATCGGGTTCCTCCCGAACGGCGACCGAGACCGCCGCACCTCGGCGAAGTACTTGCGGTAGAGGTCCCACCCCTTGACGAGCTCGCGGGCGCCGTCGAGGTAGCGACGCTGGTCGATTGCCGAGGTGAGATAGGCGCGGAAGTACGGGATGTAGCCGGCCAACAGCTCGTCGCCGCCATTCCCCGACACCATCACCTTCACGTACTCGCGGGCCAGCCGGTACACGCGGTAGTACGCGTACGGCGCCGACGCGATCGTGGGCTCTTCCTGGAACCAGACCCATTCCATGATCTCGTCCCAGAACTCGTCGACCTGGGGGTACGTGTACCGGGCGATACTGCCTACGGCCCGCTCGACCTCGTGGATGTACTCGCTCTCGTCGATCGAGAGCCCCGGATACAGCGCCGAGAAGGTGTACAGGCCGTCGGTGTGAAGGTTGGTTCCCCGTTCCATCAGATGCGCCATCGTGCAGACGACTCCGCTCGAGTCGAGTCCGCCCGACAGGGGCACACCGACCGGCACGTCCGAGATGAGGTGCCGGGCCATCACCGTGTCGAACCGCTCGGCGAAATCGTCGGCGTAGTCGTCGTCGGTCCGGGTGGAGGTGAAGTCGGGGTTCACCGGAGGCGACCAGTAGCGCTCGATCTTCAGCACGCCGTCGGCGCGGACGAGCATCGTGTGGCCCGGCCGCAGCCGCCGGATCCCGTCGAAGAACGTCTCTTCGTCGGCGTCATGTACCCGGAACAGGAGAAACCGGTACACGACGTCGAGGTTCGGCCGCCGGGCAAGGTTCCGGTCCTGAAGGAGCGCCTTCAGTTCCGACGCGAACGCGAACCCGTCGGGTCCGTCGACGTAGTACAGGGGCTTGATGCCGAGGCGGTCGCGACCCAGGAACAGCTCGCCGCGCTCGTGGTCGCTGATCGCGAAAGCGAACATCCCGATGAGATGGTCGACGACGTCGCGACCCCACTCTTCGTAGCCGCGCAGGATCACCTCGGTGTCGGAGTGATCGGTGACGAACCTCCGGCCCTTGGCCTGGAGCTCACGCCTCAGCTCGACGTGGTTGTAGATCTCGCCGTTGAAGACGAGGCTCAGGTTGCCGTCGTCGCTGAAGAGCGGTTGGTCGCCGCCGTCCGGGTCGATAATGGCGAGCCGCCGCATCCCGATCGAGAAGTGGTCGCTGAGGTCGATACCGGAACCGTCGGGACCGCGGTGCACGATCGAAATGAGCATGCGGTCCAGCCGGTCACGGTCATTCCCTGAGAAGCCGGCAATGCCACACACCGCGCCGAGATTACCGGGAGCCGATCCTGTTTCCCGGCGTCAGGTCCGTCCCAGCCTCAACCGCATGTGGCGGATGCCGGTGTGGCGGTTGCTGCGGGTCCACTCGACCGGCTCGACCAGCTCGTAGGCGTCGAATCGCGCCAGCAGCTCTTCGAACATCACGCGCATCTCGAGCCGGGCCAGGCTCGCACCGAGGCAGTAATGCAGTCCGTGCCCGAATGTGAGATGGGGGTTCGGGTCCCGGGTGACGTCGAACTCCATCGATCGCGCGAACACCTGCTCGTCGCGGTTGGCCGAACCTTCCCAGAAGAGCACCTTGTCGCCGGCCTGGATCGTGCAGCCGGCGAGTTCGGCGGGCCGGGTAGCGGTACGCCGCTTGGAGGGCGACGGAGTGGTCCACCGCAGCATCTCCTCGATGGCGCCCGGGAGCAGGGCCGGGTCGGCGCACAGTGCTGCGAGCTGGGCGGGGCGCTCGATGAGCGCGAGCAGGCCACCGGCGATCGCGTTGCGGGTTGTCTCGGAACCGGCCGAGAACAACAGCGAGAAGAACGAATACAACTCGGCCTCGGACAGCGCCGGTGGGTCGACCTCCGGCAACGTGGCGTGGACGACGACCGACAACATGTCGTCGGTTGGACGGGCGCGCTTCTCGGCGACGAGCGCGGCGCCGTACTCGAGCATGCGGGCCTGGGCGGGACGGAACGTGTCGGTCGGGCCCCCAGCGTCGCCGGCGCGAACGTCGAAGCTGGCGTCGACGGCCTCCCACAACTCGTGGCGGTCGGCCTCCGGAACGCCAAGCAGGATGCAGATCATCTGCATCGGCACTTCGGCCGCAACAGTCACCAGGAAGTCGAACGGCACCCCATCACCGACCTCGTCGAGCAGGATCTCGGTGCGTCGACGAAGCTCGGTCTCGAGCCGGTTCACCATGCGGGGGGTGAGGCCGATGCTCACGAGCCGGCGAATTCGGGCGTGGCGCGGGTCGTCCATCATGTTCAAGACAACGCCGGCCACCTCCAGATCCTGGAGCAGGGTGCCGCCGTAGGGCCGGGAACCGCCGCTCTCGGACGAATACGTCTCGGCGTCGCGCATCACGGCCAGCGTCTCGGCGTACGTCGCCACCGACCAGAAGCCTTCACCGTCGGGCGTGTGCTCGGTCGGCTCGTGCCACCACACCGGCGCCTCGCGCCGGTGGATCTCGAACAGGCCGTGCGGGAACCCGCCACCGAAGTTGTCGAGATCGGTGAGGTCGATCTCTGCGAGTCGCAACGCGGTTCCCATACGGCGAACACCGTAGCGACGTCATGACTATCGACGATTGGGTGACCGACTGCGACACCCACATCACCGAGCCCGGGCCGAGCGCGATATCCCGATCAACTGGGTGCGTCGCGAGCCAGGTCCTTCAGAGTGCGAGTGGCCGAACCGGCGCCATCACCAGTTCCGGATTCTTCTCCCAGTCGACACCGGCGACGTCGACGTAGAGCTCGATCTCGTTCCCGTCGGGGTCGAGCAGGTAGATGCTGTGCGACACGGTGTGGTCGCTGGTCCCGACGATCTCGACATTCGCGGCCCGGAGCTGGGTCAGCGCCTCACGCAGGTCGTCATCGTGGTCACCGATCTTGAGCCCGATGTGGTATAGGCCGAAGTGGCGGCCCCGGGGCGGCGCCGCTGCGTCGGGACCCACCTCGATCAGCAGCAGCTCGTGGTGCGTCCGGCCGCTCGAGAACGCGGCGGCGGGAAACGGCATGTCGTCGGGGGTGATGCGCCGCCAACCCAACACGTCCTCGTAGAACGCCGCCGACCGCTCGAGGTCACGGACGTAGAGCACGATGTGGCCGAGTTCCTGTACCTGGATCATCCGACAATTCAACACCGAATCCGGCGCGTGTATGCCCGCGCTGTCACCTCGCCGCGTCAGCGTTGACGGACCGGGTTCTCGAACTGCGGGAGCTGCGTTCCAACACCGGGCGGGTCCAGCGCGACTGGCGCCCGTTGTTACGACTGGTCAGAGCCGGGCGCGCTTCGGCGGCGAGTCGCCCAGCAGGTAGCGCGGCCCTTCGCCCAGTTGCGCGGCCTCGTCGCCGGGGTTGAACAGCGCGCACACCTGGAGCGAAAGGCAGCCGCACCCGATACATCCCGTGAGCTGGTCGCGCAGCCGCTCGAGCAGCGCGATCTGCTCGTCGAGGCGCGGGCGCCACGACCTCGAGAGTCGCGCCCAGTCAGAGGTCGTGGGCGTCCTTCCCTTCGGGAGGGTCGCCAATGCGGCCCGGATCTCGTCCAGGCGCAGCCCCACACGCTGCGCGGCGCGGATGAACGCCACCCGGCGCAGGACCTCTCGCGCGAAGCGGCGCTGCCCGCCGTCGGTCCGGGTGGAGGTGAGGAACCCCTCCGCCTCGTAGAACCGCAGCGCGGACGGCGCCACTCCCGTGCGATCGGCCACCTCGCCGATCGACAAGGTCGTCATGAGGTTCGAGCGTATCCCTTGACTTCAAGTGAACTTCATTTCCTCGGTTCCCGCCACGACTTCGATCCCCATCGACCCGGATGTCCGCAACCTGGACCAGGCGGCGATCCCCGACGAGTACGAGCGCCGGGCCTCGAAACCGGCGCGGTTCGAGTCGGTCCACGCCCGCCGGTGGTTCGCGGCTCACGCCTCGACGCCCGACCTGGCGGGCTTGGGCGACGCGGTGATCGCGTCTCTTGCTGCCGCCGGCGGCGCCGTCCCGACGTCGGCACCGCGCAGCCGGGCTGCGCTTCATCCCGACGCACACGTCGTCAAGTACACGCTCGCGTGCCTCGACGCCGCCACAGCCGACCCGGAGCAAGACCGCCTCTGCCTGGCCGCGGCGGCGTACCTCGGGCGTGGTAGGCGCAGCAACCGACGAACTCGCGGCACGTCGAATCAGCGTTTGTCCGCCCGCGACGGCGCCGCGGGTGCAACGATGGGCGCCGAATGTCGGGGCGAACGGGAGTCGCGATTGCATGTGCGGCGGTGGTCGCCGCCGCGGGCGTAGGTGCGCTCTTCGTCCTCCCGTCGGACGCCTCCCTGATACCCAAAGGCAACTGCACGGTCACCGCCTCCGTCACGCCCGGCAAGGAAAGGATCGACCCGGCGCGCGGCGACGGGCCGTTCACGATCCCCGTCGACGGCCGTGTCGAATGGCAGGCGGCACTCACGGCGCCGATGCCTATTGAGCCCCGCGCGTTTCACGGCCAGCTCTCGGTCGTCGCTCCCGGCGGCTTCGACGAGACGTTCGAAGGGCTGCTCGAGTTCCGGTCGTGGTCGAGTCGTAGGTCGAGCAGCGTCTCCAGCGACGATGCCGAGCGCTACAACCTGCCGTCGTGGACGCCCCGAGGCGTCGATATCCCGGTGCGCGGTTTCCAGCGCGACCCACTCGGCGGCTGCCGAGGCGAGATTCTCGTGCGTATCAAGGGCGGCCGCTTCGACAGCCCCCTGGCCTGGGTCGCGGTGGGCGGCACGCTGTTCTGGCTGGCGGCGACGCTGCTGGCCGGAAAGCTGCGCGACGAGCCGCACACGCTCTTCTGCGTCGGAGTTGTGATGCCCGCCTTCGTGCTCGGCTGGCTCGTGGCCATGGCCCGATCGAGCTCGGGCGGGACCCCGGTCGTGGTCGGGCTCGTCTGTGCAGTCGTCGCGATCATCGTGACGCTGGCGCTGAACCGCCAGTCCTGGGCGAGCGACTTCTGGGGCGGGCACCCGGCGCTGGGTTGGGTCGCCGGGCTCCTGCTCGGCTTGTTCGTGTCGCTCGACCTGTTCGTGTTCGGCATCGTGCGGCTCGACAGTGACGCGCTCCTCTATCCACCCCTCTTCGGCATCATTGGCGGGTTGACCATGGCGTGGTGGACGCCGTTCCACGGCCGCGAATATGCCTGACTAGGCCGGAAAGCCGTCGACGCCCGGTTCGCGCGGTACCCCGAGCGAGTTCAGCGCGAAAGCCACCAGGTGGTACTGGCCGATGGTGAACACGACATCGAGCAACTGCTTCGTGTCGTGCGTCTTCGCGAGCGCCAACCACGTCGATTCGCTCACCCGCGACTCGGCGTGGAGCTCGTCGACCGCCTGCACCAGAGCCGCGTCTTGGTCGTTCCAGCCCGCGGTGCCCGCGTGCGAGACACGGTCGATTTCCGCGTCGGTCAGGCCAGCGGTCTTGCCGATGGACACGTGCTCACCCCACTCGTAGTCCGAGAAACAACACCACGCCGTGCGCAGGATCAACAACTCACGTTCGCGCGCCGACAACGTGTTCTTTCCGAGCACGTGGTTGCCGAACACCAGCCACCGCTTCAGCAGCTTGGGATGGTGCGCGAGTGTGGCGAAGATGTTCAGTGTCTGGTCATCGGGCCCGGTGAGGAGCCCGGCCATGACCTCGCGGGTCTCATCGTCCCAGTCGTCGGACGGGCGGGGTGGCACGCGCGGGGTACTCACGCGACCTTGACCACCAGCTTGCCGGTGTTCTCTCCGGTGAAGAGCCGGTTGATGGCCCGCGGAGCCTGCTCGAGCCCCTCGACCACGTCGACGCGGTGCTTGAGCCGTCCTTCGCCGACCCAACCCGCCAGCGCGAGGATCGCCTCGAGAAAGCGCTCGCGGTAGTCGAGCACTATGAAGCCCTCCATGCGCCCGCGGTGGACGATGAGGTTGCCGACGTTCCGAGGTCCCGGCGGCAGTTCGACCGCGTTGTAGTTCGAGATCGCGCCACACAGCACGATGCGGGCGTAGTCGTTGATGCGGGCGAGCACCAGGTCGAGAATCTCGCCACCGACATTGTCGAAGAACACATCGATGCCGTCGGGACAGGTCTCGCGCAGGCAGGCACCGACGTCTTCGGTCCGGTAGTTGATGCAGGCGTCGAAGCCGAGGCCGTCGGCGACCCACGAGCACTTCTCGTCGGTCCCGGCGATGCCGACGACGCGGCACCCGAGGATCAGCGCGATCTGCCCCGCGGCCGACCCGGTCGCCCCCGCCGCGCCCGAGACGACGACGGTTTCACCGTCCTTCGCCCGACCCACCTCCAGCATTCCGAAGTACGCGGTGAGGCCGGTCCCGCCGTAGACACTGAGGGCGTCGAGAGGTTCGATGCCGTCGGGGAGCACAATGGGTTGCTCACGCTCCCCTCCCACCAGCGCGTAGTCCTGCCATCCGACAAAGCCGCTTGCGGTGGCCCCGACCGGCACCGCCGGATCGTTCGAAGCAACCACCTCGCCGAGCCCTCCGCTGCGCATCACTTCCCCGATGCCCACTGCGCTCACGTAGGTGTCGCCAGCGTCGAGCCACCCGCGCATTGCGGGATCGAGCGACACGTACTCGACCCGGACGAGCGCCTCACCGGGCCCGGGGTCGGGCACGGGCGACTCGATCACCTCGAAACACGATTCGTCGATCATGCCGACCGGGCGCTCGCGCAGGACGATCTGTCGGTTCTTCGCCATGCCGCACGATAGAACGA
>JBOGFL010000086.1:0-5106 GCA_050743285.1 Acidimicrobiia bacterium | reverse complement strand
CGCAGCTCGTCGAGGGCGGCGTTGGTCGCGACCCGGTAGAGCCAGGTGCTGAACGCGGCGCGGCCGTCGTAACGGGTGATGCCCCGGGCGACCGCGATCATGGCCTCCTGGGTCGCGTCCAGGGCGTCTTCGGGGTTGGCCACGACTCGACGGCACACCGCGTGAATGCGGTCGGCGTGCCGATCGAGCAGTGCCTCGAGCGCCCGGCGATCACCGCCGTTGGCGGCTGCCGCCAGACGGTCGTCAGGCCAGTCCCTCAACCGTCACCTCGTTCACCTGCATCCGCCGCGAGGAGGGAAGCTCCGTGAACCACACCAGCACGTAGCGACCGACCGTCGGTGAACCGAGTTGGAACACCGGGTCGGCGGCGGTGGCCTCGGTCGGACCGGCCACCGGCGAGCCCCAGTCCGCGAACGACTCGCCCGGCTCCGTCGCCAGGTACACCTCACCGCTCCAGCCCGACTCGGCGGTGCTCACGGTGACCGCGGTCACCTGCTGCTCGGACCCGAGATCGACGATCAGTCCGACGCCGCTCTTCCCGTTGCCGAACGCCTCGTTGGCGTACGTCTCGCTCGACCAGGACGTGGTGGTGTCCCCGTCGCCGCCGTTCGCCGCCTCTTCGGCGTGTTCCTCTCCGTCGCCGTCGGGGTCGAAGTCCTCGACACCCGCGATCGTGAGCGGCTCCGACAGCACCGCCGCCGCTTCACTCGTCGTCGGGTTGTCGCCGTCGTCGAAGGGCCACAGGAGGCTGGCGGCCACGCCGCAGCCGGCGAGGAACAGTGCGCCGATGACGAGCAATCCCCGGCGCGACCGGGAAGGGCGTCGCGCCGGAGTTCGTGCCGGCGCGCGGTTGACGGGCGGGGCGCTACCGACGCTCGTGCGGGAGCGGGCCTCGGTTGGCGCGCCCGGGCTGGCGGGCAACGTGAGCCGGGGCCGGGCCGGTTGGCGCGACGACGAGAGGGTGGCGCGCGGCGCGCCCGCGAGGGCGCGCCGGAACTCAGCCGCGGACTCGAAACGCCGGTCGGGATCGCGGGCGAGGGCACGGGTGACGACGGCGTCGAGTTCGGGGGCGAGCTCGGGCCGGTACCGGCGCAGCGACGGTGCGTCGTTCGTGAGTCGCGCCACCGCGGTCGCCATATCGGTCTCCGCCGCGAACGGCGGGTTCCCGCACATCATCTCGTAGACGAGCAGGCCCAACGCGTAGACGTCGGTGCGGGCGTCGATCACACCCCCGTTCACCTGCTCAGGAGCGAGATAGCGGGCGGTGCCGAGGACGGTTCCGGTGCGGGTCAGGTCGTCGTCGCCGGTGAGCTTGGCGATCCCGAAGTCGGTCACCTTCACACGGTCGTGGTGCGTCACGAGCACGTTGCCCGGCTTGATGTCGCGATGCACCAGGCCTTGCTGGTGTGCGTGTTGCAGCGCGTCGGCAACCTGCACGGAGAGGTCGACGCTGCGAGGAATCGAGAGTGCACCCTCGGAGTCGAGGAGGCGCCGCACCGTCGTCCCTTCGACGAGCTCCATGACGATGTAGGCGACGCCATCGTCGTCACCGGTGTCGTAGGTGGCGACGATCCCCGAGTGCGAAAGGCGCGCCGCGGCAACCGCCTCCCGCTGAAAGCGGGTGCGGAGATCGCCGTTGGCGCCGAGTTCCGCGCGCAGCACCTTCACCGCGACCCGGCGCGCGAGCACAGGGTCGTCGGCGAGCCACACGGTCGCCATGCCACCGCGCGCGATCGGCTCGACGAGGCGGTAGCGACCACCCAGAACCCGACCGGCGGTGAGGGTGTCAGACACGCTACGGCCAACCTACAAGGCGGCCTCCCGGCAACGCCGTCGCGTACGCGCCGAGAGCCAGTTCTCCCGGCCCTCGACACACTTCGCTACGCGGACGGTCGCGTGGGGGCAGGTGCGGAGGGGGGCCTGCTCCCCTCCGATTCCTGGAACGTGATTCCGATGACGCCGGGACCGGCGTGGGTGCCGATGACCGGGCCCACGACGCCGGTGGTGATGTCGTCACGCCGCGCGACGGGCTCCAGGAGGTCGAGCAGCTGGTCGAGGTCGGGGGCCCGTCCGTGGAGCACGGCGACGTTCTCGACCGGTCCGCCCCGGGCCTTCTCGGCTAGCGCGCGGAGCGACTTCGACCGAGTGCGCACGCGGCCCGCTTCCTCGACCACGCCGTCCCGCACCTCGAGCAGCGGCTTGATCGACAGCATCGAACCGAGCATGGCCCGGGCATTGCCGACCCGCCCACCCTTCTTGAGATACTCGAGCGTGTCGAGCGCCCCGTACAGCCGCGTGCGGTCGCGCCGGCTCTCGGAGTCGGTGACGACCTCGGAGAGCGAGGCGCCGGTGGCGGCGAGACGGGCGGCGCTCAGCACGAGGTTGCCGAGGCCCATCGACACGGTTTCGGAGTCGACCACGGCGACCGCGCAGTCGGGGCCGACGGCCGCGGCCGCGACCTGGGCCGCCTGCATCGTCGCCGACAGGTTCGCGGAGAGATTGATGCAGATGATGCCGCTGGCACCATCGTCGGCCAGGCGGCGGAAAGCGGCCTCGAACGCGCCGGCCGAAGGCGCGGCCGTCTGAGGGAGAACCGGCGAGCGCTCGAGCCGGTCCCAGAACTCGTCGGTGGTCAGCTGCTCGCGATCGACGAGCTCCTCGTCACCGAAGCGGATCTTGAGCGGCACGATCTCGATGGCGTGATCGGCCACGAGCTCGTCGGGCAGATCGCAGGCGCTATCGGTGACGACCCGTACTCCCACGGCCGTCAGACCCCCTCCTCGGGGCTTTGTTACCTCCCCGACCCGACGCACCATCCTTGCAACGCGGTCACCCTCCGGGGCGCCGCGAGACCATGCCTGCCGGCCCCCGCCGCAGCGCCCGCAGCATGCCGAGCTCTTCGACCCGCAGGAGGACGAGGGCGCCGAAATACACCACCGCGCCGGTGACGGCGCCCGCGACCAGCGCGAGCGTGGCCTGGCCCGTGCTTCCGTAGCCGATGAGACGGGCCACCGGCCACGCCGCCGCCGCCGCCAAGACCGCGGCCAGGCCGAGCCGGCCGAACGTGCTCGCCAAGCGCCGGCCGTCGAGACGCCCGAGCCGGCGACGGAGAGCGGCGAACGTCGCCACCGCGGCCATGGCGTAGGCGAGCGCGAAGGCGAGCGCAAGGCCGGGGACGCCGATCCACGCGAACAGGGGAATCGCGAGCGCGATATTCACCGCGTTCTCGAACGCGTTGAGCAGGAACGGGGTTCGGGTGTCTTCCATCGCGTAGTAGACGCGCAAGGAGAAGAGGTACACGGAGAACGGCACCAGGCCGACCGCGAATGCGAGCAGCGTGTTCGCCACCAACTCGCTGTCGCCGCCCGTGAACGCACCCCGCTCGAGCAGGCTGACCACGATCGGCCGCGACAGCGCGACGTACAACGCCGCCGCCGGGACCACGATCAGTGCGGCCAGGCGCAGCCCCATCGAATAGCGGTCGCGCAGCCCGACGATGTCGTGCCGGCCGGCGGCCGCGGCCAGCTCGGGCGTGAGGGTCGTCATCAGCGAGACCGTCACCAGGCCGTGGGGGAGTTGGAAGAACGCGGCGGCGGCGAGATAGGCGAACGGGCCCCCCGACGTCTCGTTGGCGAGCACGAGCACGACCCAGAGCGCGATCTGGTTCGTGATCACGTAGAGGACCGTCCACCCCGAGAGGCGCAGGATCGTCGCCACCGCGGGATCACGCAGATCGAGGCGGAAGCGGAGACGGATCCCGGCACGCGCCAACGCGGGGAGCAGCGCGAGCGCCATGACGGCGATGCCGGCGGTCGTGCCGAGTCCGAGGAGCACCACGAGCGGCGTGTCGTTGCGAACTCGTTCCAGCGTGATCGGACCGTCGACGATGCGCGGGAGAGCGAGAAAGAGCGAGATGACGACGACGTTGTTGAGGATCGGCGCGAACGCCGCCGCCGCGTAGCGCCGCCGAGAGTTGAGCATTGCCGTCGCCAACGCGACCAGTCCGTAGAAGAACATCTGCGGCATGAACAGCCGCATGAGATCGGTGGCGACGTCCTGCTGGGCGGCGCGGTCGGCGGCGTCGAGGCGCAGCGTGAAGAGGCGGACGATCCACGGGGCCAGGAGCACGGCGAGCACGGTGACGCCTGCGAGCGCGACCAGCGACACCGTCCAGACCGCGCTCGCGCTCTCGTCGTCGCGCGCGTCGCGCAGCCGCACGAAGACAGGCACGAGAGTCGCGGTGAGCACGCCGCCGAGAAGAAGCTCGTAGACGATGTTGGGCGTCTCGTTGGCGTAGCTGTAGACGCTGGCGACGCCCGAGAGCCCGAGTGCGTACGCGATCGCGGCGATACGGAGGAAGCCGGTGGCCCGCGAGAGGGCGGTGCCCGCGCCCACGACGACGCTGGAGCGCAGGATCCGGGCGTGCTCGGAGCTCTCGCTTGTCGAGGGTTCGGTCACGCGGTGGCGGCGCGCTTCTGCTTACGCCGGTAGCGGATGTCGAGCGCCCACCAGAGCGCGAGGAAAAGCGCGGCTCCAATCGTGAGGAACTTGCCGACCCCGCTGACGAACGTGGAGCGCACGTGGACGCGGGTCGACTGGATGTCGAGGCCACCGTCGACACTGGTGACGGTGAGTGTGAGCGGATAGTTCCCCGGCGCGCGGGCCTCGACCGCGAACCGCACCGTGCTGCTCTTCGGCGGCAACGTGATCTCGCGCTCGGTGCCGTCGGGGAACTGCAGCTGCTGGCTCTCGAGTTGTACTCGTACGTTGACGTCGCGGCCCGTCTCGTTGAGAAACGTCACCGGGACGTCTCCTTCGCGCGCCGTGAGGGTGATCGTGCCTTCCTCGGGCACGCGGATGAGCGCGAGCTCGCTGGCGATGATGCGGGAGATGTTCCCGAGCTCGGCGCCCGCCTGCAGCCGGCCCGTCGGGGTTTGGAACGCGGCCGACAAGACCACCTGAAGGGACCGGTCGCCGATCGCGAGCTTGGGGTCGCCCACGCCGAGAAAGGCCCGGAACGCGTCCTGCTCTTGGTGGGCGCGGTCGTATGCCTCCGCGCTCACCGGCGGGTCGGCTGGTGGCCCCGTCGGTGCGAGCTGGCGGACG
>JBOGFL010000085.1:0-1590 GCA_050743285.1 Acidimicrobiia bacterium | reverse complement strand
GGCGGGCCGCGAGCTCGGCGGGTGTGGCCCCGCCGTGACGTCGTGCGCCCGCGCATCGTTTGACCTTGGTGCACCGTCGCGGAGCACTTAGGAGCCGCGCGGATAGGCGATCAGCTACCCGAGCGTGAGCATCGCCTCGGCGACCTCGCCGGCCGCCGCATCGGGGATCGCAGTGGCGGCCTCCTCGAGGACGAGCAGCCGCGCCCCGGGGATCTCGCGCGCGATCGCCTCGCCGTTGCCGACGGGGAAGAACGGGTCGCGGCGGCCGTGGACGACGAGCGTGGGGACGTCGATCTCGGGCAGGCGCTCGCGCCAGCGGGGTTTGCAGTCGAGCTTGGAGAACACCATGCCCATCTGGTTGGCCATCTGGACCGGGGGTGCGGTGCCGGGCGTGCGGTCCCAGATGCGCGCGCCGCTCGCGCGCGCGGCGACGGGGTCGTCACCGAGGATCTCCGCGCCGGCGGCGGCGAACTCCGCCACCGCCTCGCGGTCGGTCCAGTCGGGCATCGGATGCGCGAACAGTCGGCTCATCGTTGCCTGGTCATGGTCGGGGAGGTCATCGTCGGCCGGGCCGGGCGCGACCGCGCGGGTGCCGGCCAGGGTGAGCGCCGAGAACGCGCCCGGATGGTCGAGCACGGCCACTTGGGCGACCATCCCGCCGACGCCGATCCCTCCGAGATGCGCGGGCCCGACGCCGAGCGCGTCGGCAAGGGCCGCCGCGTCGACAGCAAGGTCGCGCAGGGTGTAGATGGGCGCCTCCGGGTCCGCTGTCGTCGACTCGCCGCTATCGCGCAGGTCGTAGCGCACCACGCGGCGTCCGCCGGCGGCGAGACGCTCGCAGAGCGCGTCGGGCCAGGACAGCATCGTCGTTCCGCCCGCGAGCAGGACGAGTGGTGCGTCGTCGTCACCGAAGGACTCGATGCCCAGGGCGACCTCATTGGCGCTGAAGGTGGTCATCGGATCACCGCAACCGAAGCCCATGCTCGTCGTCGTTCGTGGCCCGTCGTCGTCGGGACTCCCCCCGTTTCCGACTACGACCGCCCGGAACCCAAGAACTCATCGCTTCTCGGCGACCTTCGTCACGAGGTTGCGCGGTCGTAGGCGTCGCTGACCTTCTTCGGGACGCACATCCGCCACGCATCGACGAGCAGCTCCCGCAATTCGTCGACGTCGATGGCGTCGAGCCGGACGCAGACCCACCGGTACCGCATGTCGGAGGGCCGAGGCATGAGGAACTTGTCGGGCTCCGATGCCACGAGTACCTCCCGCTCCTCTCGCGGGAAGCCGAACCCCATGATCGTCTCGCCTTCGTAGAACGCGGCGTAGACGATGCGGCCGACCCGGAACCTCACCTCGTCGCGCACGAGCGCCTCGTACGAACGAGGGAGCGTGGCGGCGATCGCCCGGGCATCGTCGATCGTCACCCCCATCGACGGCGCAGCACCTCGGCAGTGCACTCGTCGGCGGGTAGGAACGCCTCGAGCTGCAACTCGGCGAGCGTCACGTCCGCCGCGGTGGCGAACGATGTGATCGTGGTGATGAGCCGGAGGTCGCCGTCGGCCGAGTCGAGCTCGAGGGGCACGGCGAAGC
>JBOGFL010000084.1:0-1983 GCA_050743285.1 Acidimicrobiia bacterium | reverse complement strand
GCGATCAGACGACCAAACGTACGCTGTCTCGCCGTGGGGCGCTTTGCGGTTGCCGGCGGGCACAGCATTCTCGGGTCGACGTTCGCATCGGGCGCGGAGCGGGTCGACGTCGACCTCGAGGGGCGAGTTCTCGCGGTACTCGACGCCGGGCCGTTCGTCGTGCTCCAGCGCCACGGCCTCGACGACTACCACGCCCCGCACGCCATCGACCACGCCGCCAACCTGCGGGCGGTGCAGTCGCTCGGCTGCGATCGCGTCGTTGCGCTCAGCTCCGTCGGCGGGCTACGGCGGGAACTCGGCGTCGGCACGGTGGTCGTCCCCGACGACTTCATCGCGCTCCATCTCGGAGGTTCGCAGTACGACGACGGGCGTGGGCACCACATCTCCGGCTTCGATGCCGGCTGGCGCGCCCGCGTCCTCGAACAGTGGCAGGCCGCGCAGCCCGAGGTACGCGACGGCGGGGTCTACTGGCAGACGATCGGCCCCCGGTTCGAGACCGCGGCCGAGATCCGTTTGATGGCCGCCCACGCCGACGTGGTCGGCATGACTATCGGGGCCGAGTGCGTCGTCGCCCGTGAGCTCGACCTCCAGTACGCCGCGGTCTGCATCGTCGACAACCTCGCCAACGGCGTCGGTGAGAAACCGCTCACTTTCGAGGAGTTCCAGGTGGGCGTGGAGTCCAACCAGGAACGGTTGCTCGCGGCCCTCGACGCCGTGCTCCCGGCGCTGACCGAAACATGAGTCTCACCGTCACCAACGCCGAGCTCGACGGGTCGATCGTCGGCCTGCGCGCCGACGGCGGCACGATCACCGCCGTGGGTCCCGACGTGGCGGCCCAGCCCGGCGACGAGGTGCTCGACGGCACCGGGATGGCGCTCCTGCCCGGCCTCGTCAACGGCCACACCCACGCGGCCATGACCCTGTTTCGCGGGTACGGCGCCGACCTGCCGCTCCAAGAGTGGCTGGAAACGCGAATCTGGCCGGTCGAAGCCAAGCTCACCGCCGACGATGTCTACTGGGGAACTCGCCTGGCCTGTGTCGAGATGATCCGCAGCGGCACCGTCCACTTCTGGGACATGTACTGGCAACCACTCGCGGTCGCCCGTGCGGTGCACGACGCCGGTATCCGGGCGACGGTCAGCGAAGTACTCGTCGACGGACTCGACGAGAAGCGCGGCGCCGAGATCCAGCGGGCCGCCGCCGAGGGGCTCGAGCAGATGATCGACTACGCGCCCCGGGTGCAACCCGCGCTCGGCCCTCACGGGGTGTACACGGTGAGCGCAGGGTCGTTGCGCTGGTGCGGCGAGCAGTCGGAAGCGCGCGATCTTCCCGTGCACATCCACCTGTCCGAGACGAGGAAAGAGGTCGACGACTGCGTTGACGTCAACGGGGAGCGGCCGGCGCCGTACCTCGACCGGCTCGGCCTGCTCACGCCGCGCGTCCTCCTCGCCCACGGCACCTGGCTCGACGACACTGAGCTGCACCTGGTCGCCGACCGGGGGTCCACAATCGTCACCAACCCGGTCTCGAACCTGAAGCTGGCCGTCGGGCGGATCTTCCCCTACCCCGATGCGAGCGACCGCGGGATCCCGCTCGGACTGGGGACCGACGGCGCCGCGTCCAACAACTCGCTCGACCTGTTCCAGGACATGAAGGTGCTCGCGCTTGCGCAGAAGCACGCCGCCGCCGATCCGGCGACGCTCCATGCATCCGAGACGTGGGCGCTCGCCACCGGACAGCGCAGCCCGCTCCTCGGCCACTCCGGCAAGCTGGCGTCCGGAGAAGCCGCCGATTTCCTGCTGGTCCGGCGCGATGCGCCCGAGCTGAATCCGGGCGACCTGCTCGCCAACCTCGTTTACGCCGCCGCCGGGTCGGTGGTCGACACGACCGTCGTCGATGGCCGGGTCCTCATGCGGGGCGGGGTTGTGGACGGCGTCGACGAAGTCCGGGAGCGCGTGACGGCGTGCGCGCGCCGTCTCGGGA
>JBOGFL010000083.1:0-2256 GCA_050743285.1 Acidimicrobiia bacterium | reverse complement strand
GAGCTCGGCCGGGTCGTAGGCAACGACGCCGGACGGTGCTCGTACCTCGACACCTTCCGGCGCGCCGCCGCCGACCTCCCACTGGGTGCGAGCGCCCACCGGCACGACCGCCTCGGCGCCGGCCACGCGCTCGCGAAGGTCGTCGAGGTCGGGGAGCCGAGTCAGATCCACGCGCCCTCGGGCACGCGCTGGAGCTCGCCGCACCGGCTCCCGGACGGCAGGATCTTTGTCGGGTTGGCGCGGCCGGCCGGGTCGAAGGCGTCCCGCAGTCGAGCCTGCGCATCCAGGTCGTCGGTGTCGAACACGAGCGGCATGTAGTCCCGCTTCTCGAGTCCGATCCCGTGCTCGCCCGAGAGAACACCGCCGGCTTCGACGCAGGCACGCAGGATCGCGTCCCCGGCCGCCTGCACCCGCGGCCACACGCCCGGCTCGCGCTGATCGAACACGATGAGCGGATGAAGGTTGCCGTCGCCGGCGTGGAACACGTTCATCATCGTGAGCTGCTGCTCGGCGGCAATTTCGTACACCCGCGTGAGCACGTCCACGAGCCGGGTACGGGGCACCACGGCGTCGTGCAGGTAGTAGTCAGGCGCGATGCGGGAGATCGCGCCAAAGGCCGACTTCCGCCCTTTCCAGAGGAGGGCACGCTCGGTGTCGTCGGCCGCGACCCGCACCGTCCCGACGCCGTGCTCGACGGCGACTGCGCGCACCGCGTCGACCTCGGCCGCCACACCGCCGGGCAGACCATCGACCTCGACGAGCAGTACTGCCGCGGCATCACGGGGGTAACCGGCGCCCACGAAGTCTTCGACGGCGCGGGTGATCTCCCGGTCCATCATCTCGAGGGCGGCGGGGACGATCCCGGCCGAGATGATCCCGCCCACGGTCGCGGCCGCCGCTTCGATCGAACCGAAGTCGCAGAGCAACGTGGCGACCGCAGGAGGATCGGGCGTGAGCCGTACCGCGATCCTCGTCGCGATGCCCATCGTCCCCTCGCTGCCGACGAAGCACCCCCGGAGGTCGTAGCCGGGCTGGTCGGGTTCGAGTCCGCCGAGCGCGGCAACCGAACCGTCAGCAAGGACGACGTCGAGTGCAACCACGTGGGTCGCCGTCACCCCCGCCGACAAGCAGTGCGGCCCACCTGCATTGGTTGCGACGTTGCCGCCGATCGTGCAGGCCTGCTGTGATGACGGGTCGGGAGCGTAGTGCAGCCCGAGGTGGCTGACGGCCCGGGTGAGGTCGAGGTTCAACACGCCCGGCTCGACCCACGCGACGCGCGCGTCTTCGTCGATCTCGAGCACCCGGTTCAGGTGGGTGGTGACGATGACCACCGGGTCTCCGATGGGGGTGGCGCCCCCCGCCAGGCCGGTGCCGCTCCCGCGCGCGACGAATGGCCGGTCATGGTGGGCCGCAACGCGAACTGCGGCCGCAACGTCGGCGGCGGAGCCAGGGAAGCACACCGCCACCGCTCGCCCGCGTTCCACTCCGGCGTCGCGCGCATACAGCGCAAGTTCGAGTGGCTCGGCTCGGGCCCGGTCGCGGCCGAGCGCGGCCTGTAGATCGGCAACGAGCGCGCCATGACCGTCGATAGGCCAAGAATACCGACCCATGCCGGGTACGCTCGGCGACGTGCCGGCACGGGAGTGGGTGACGTTCGATGATCCCGACGACGAGGGTCGGAGGTGGCAGATCGATGTGACCTTCCTCACCTCGTCGTGGCACTGCATCTACGGCCGCGGCTGCCAAGGCGTCTTCACCGAGAACGCACCCGAACTCCATCAGGGATGCTGTTCCTACGGCGCGCACTTCTCGAACCGCAAGGACCGCAACGCGGTGGTACGGGCGGCGCGTGACCTCTCCGACGAGGAGTGGCAGTTCGCGAAGCAGGGTCGAAAGAAGGGGATCTACGCCAAAGCCGGGAAGGACGACGGTAAACAGGCATGGCGGACCCGGCTGGTCGAAGACGCGTGCATCTTCCTCAACCGCCCCGGGTTCAAGAACGGGCCGGGTTGCGCCCTGCACCAACACGCCATGCGTACGGGCAAACACCACAGCGACATCAAGCCCGAGGTGTGCTGGCAGCTACCACTCCGACGCGAAGACGACGAACAGGAGGACGGCACCGTCGTGTCGACCCTCAGCGAGTTCGGTCGCGACGGATGGGGTGACGGCGGTGAAGAATTCGCCTGGTGGTGCACCGAAGCACCCGAGGCGTTCACGGGTCGTGAGCCGGTGTACCGGTCGATGGGCGTCGAA
>JBOGFL010000082.1:0-2654 GCA_050743285.1 Acidimicrobiia bacterium | reverse complement strand
GCGTCACATTGCTGTGCGGCCCGCTCTACCACTCGGCGCAATGGGCCTTCTCGATCTTCCCGATGCTGCTCGGTGGCTCCGTCGTGATCCGGCATCGCTTCTCGCCCGATGAAGTGCTCGAGCTCATCGATCGGTACCGCGTCACGAATGTTCACCTGGTGCCAACGCAGTTCGTGCGCCTTCTCCGTGTCGACGAGGCACGCCGCCGCCAGTTCTCCGGCGCCAGCCTCGAGGTCGTGTGGCACGGAGCCGCGCCCTGTCCGCCGGAGGTGAAGCGGCAGATGATCGAGTGGTGGGGCCCGACCCTCGTCGAGTACTACGGCGGCACCGAAGGGGCGATCCTGTCGACGATCACGTCGGAGGAGTGGCTGGCGCACCCCGACAGCGTCGGCAAACCGTGGGCGACCGTCGAGGTGATGGTGCTGAACGCCGACGGCACCGCCGCCCCACCCGGCGAACCCGGCGAGCTCTACGTACGCAACCTGCTCGGCGTCGACTTCGAGTACCACAAGGATCCGGAAAAGACCGCCGGCGCGCACCTCGAAGCAGGCGTGTTCACGCTGGGCGACATCGGGTTCCTCGACGAACAGGGCTACCTGCACCTCTCGGACCGCCGCATCGACATGATCATCTCCGGCGGCGTGAACATCTATCCGGCCGAGATCGAGGGCGTGCTCGCCGCGCATCCGAAGGTGCGCGACGTCGCGGTGTTCGGCATCCCCGACGACGAGTTCGGCGAGCAGGTCAAGGCCGCGGTCGCGGTCGAGCAACCGCATGAGCCGTCCGACGCCCTCGCGGCCGAGCTGGTTGCGTACTGCCGCGAACACCTCGCCGGATACAAGGCGCCGCGGTCGGTCGACTTCCATGAGGAACTGCCGCGCCAGCCCACCGGCAAGCTCTACAAGCGCCTCTTGCGCGACGAGTACTGGGAAGGACAGGACCGGCGGATCTAGGGAGGCGCTACATTGCTGCTCTCGCGACAGCGGAGGTCGGCAGATGCAGAGTCTCGGTGTACTCGCGGTCGTGGCGCTGGTGGCATTCGGGCTCGGGTCCGAGGCGGCGGATGCGGGCCCCCCGCCCCTGCTGCTTTCTATCAAGAAGACGCCGAACGGCGAGTACTCCGATGTCGCCGACGTCAACCTGGGCCCGGGCAAGACCAAGGAGTTCAAGCTGCGCGCCGACAACAACAACAACGCCGTCGACAATGACGTGTTCCTCGAGTCAGAGCCCGACAGCGACGGCTACAAGACGAAGTACTTCCGTAAGCAGCACAACGTCAGTCCCCAGGTGAAGGGCGCTGGCTACGACTTCCGGCTCAACCAGGGAAGCAGCAAGACGTTCAAGCTCACGGTCAAGGCGCCCGAGAGTCCGGGCGCGCTCTGTCGCATCATCTACCTGAGGCAGCAGGGCGGCGGTGTCGACTACGGCAACGCGTTCCTCACCGTCAACGCCCCCGTTTGCTAGCCGCGCGTGCCTGAGGGGTTTTGAAGCGCCGCCCCGGGTACCTGACCTGCAGGGCCCGGGAGGCGAATTCGTCAGGCTGTCGTCTATTGCCGGTCGCTCTTCGACGAACTGCTCCAGGAAGACGCCGCCACCCGCGCCTGATCCGGCGGTGGTCGCACAACCAGCCTCCGGGCGAAAGATCTGCGCCCGGCGGTAGGCTCCTTTCTCACAGGGGCCGGAACATTGGCCGTGCGTAGCCTGTGGTTCATCAGCGCGTTCGTCAGCACCGCCGTCGCAGGAACGAGGAGTGGAAAGTGACCGAGCGGATCATCTCGGCCGACTCGCACGTCAATATCCGCACCGAGGACGTCTTCCGCCACCTCGACGCGTGTTACCACGATGCGTACATCGAGGGGCAGAAGGCATCGTGGCGGAAGATGCTCCGCGCCAAGCCACAGAAGAAGGTGCAGATGCCGAACATGGGCGAGGGCGCGCCGTGGGAGGCCGCGGGCCGGCCCGGCGCGTACGACCCGAACGCCCGCCTCTCCGACATGGACCAGGACCGCGTCGACGCCGAGGTGCTGTACGCCGACCCCACCGGGGGAGCCCAGTTCTACGAGATGGGCAAAGGCCATCTGGAGGCGCTGCGCGCCTTCAACTCGGCCGCGCTCGAGTTCGCGTCAGTGGATCCGAAGCGGCTCCTTGTCCTCTATCTCGTCCCGCTGCACGACGTCGACGGAGCGGTGCGCGAGATCGAGCGCATCGCGGCCGAAGGTGCCCGCGGGGTGCACCTGCCGCTGTGGCCGCGCGAACTCGGGCTGCCCAACTACTGGGACGAGCGGTACGACCCGGTGTGGGCGACGCTCTCCGAGATCGGTCTTCCGGTCAGCCAGCACGTGGGCTCCGGCCAATGGATGAGCGAGATGCTCGCCGAGGATCCGACCCCGGCCAAGGCGCTGTACCAGGCGCTCCCGCCGATCTTCATGAGCGAGATCCTCGCCAGCTGGATCGTCACCGGCGTGCTCGAGCGGTTTCCGACGTTGCGCATCGTGTTGGTCGAGGCCGGGCTCGGGTGGATTCCCTACTTCCTCGAGCGTCTCGACACGATGCAGGACCGGCACCGTTGGGAGACCTACGACGGAATGATCCGGGAGAAGCCGAGCACCTACTGGCACCGCCAGATGGCGGCGACCTTCGAAGAGGACCGCTAC
>JBOGFL010000081.1:0-8744 GCA_050743285.1 Acidimicrobiia bacterium | reverse complement strand
GAGGGGGGGCGACGAAGGTAACGCTGTGAGAGGCCGAGGATCGAGCCAAACACAGCCGAGCGCCGTCGGCGGATCACACGGAGGGGATCCGCACGTCGACCCAGACCAGCCGGTGGTCCGAGCTCGGGAACGGGAACGTTCCCACCAACGCGAACAGGGGATCGTCGCTGGTCGGCCAGAACACCTCGGCGTCGACGATCCTCATGTTCCTTCGCGGGAGCACGTAGTCGACTCGGAGGTTCCCGGGCGCGACGTCGCTGAAGTCTGCCGTATCGAACCGAGGGTCACCGATGTGCGTAAGGTTGGCCCCGCCCTGAGCTGCGGCCTGCTCGACGGCGCCCTCACTGTCGGGCGTCACCCCGGTGTTGACCAGTGGATGCTCGAGCAGGAGCTGGGCCGAGCCCGCGATGCTGTCCCCGTCGAAGGGGTCGGAGTTCTGATCGCCGGCGATGACGAAGAGGGCGCCACGCTCGAGTCCGCCGCGATTCCCCGCGTCGTCGACGATGTAGCCGCCGCGAGACGGAGCGACGTAGTCCGCCCAGAGTCGAATCTCGTCGTGATTGCGCGTGCCGTTGCGGTCCTCCGGCCCATCGAACACCGGCGGGGTGGGATGACTCACGAGGAAGTGGACCACCTTGCTCCCGATCTCGATGGGGACGTCCCAGTGGCTCTTGGACGAGAGCCGGAACACCGCGAGCTCCTCGGGCGAGTACCAGTCGGCGGGCGCAGCTGTGGTCGGGTCGTCGGGCAGCAGGGCGCCGGGCATGTCCTTCCACAGGAAGTGCTGGAACGTCCGGATGGCATCCTCGTCGATCGGGAACATCGAGTACACGGCCATCCCGAACTGCCCGGGGAAGAACCCGAACCCGAAGGCGTCGTCCGCGCCCCCGATGATGCCGTCGTTGTTGAGGTCGAACCCCGACGGGATGCCGGTGTTGGAGGGGGCGACGAAGCGGTAGGGGTACTCGATGGGCACGGCGCCGCCGTGAGGGACGGATAGGTAGTTGTCTTGAAACAGCTGACCGGCCAGCGACGACCCGTCTGCGCCCTGGTCGTCGAAGTCGAACTCGTTGATCAGCAGCACGTCCGGCCGGGTCCGCTGGATGATCTCCGCGACCGCGTCGGCCTGAGCGTTCCCGGGCGCGGAGAGGTCGCTGATGAGCTGGCCGGCGGCGCCCCGGTTGAGGGACGCGTTGAACGTGGCGAACCGGACGGCCTGCGGCGGACCTTGTACCGCGCTCACCGGGGTCGCCCCCACCACGAGCGTGAGCGAGAGCACGGAAAGGAGGACACGTCTCCGGGTCACTGCCATCACCGCTTTCCGGTCGAGGAGACCCATCTCACGAACCTCCAGTGCTACCCAAGCTCGGAGCCCGCCACACGCGAACCCTGGCCGGACGCGGCGCCAGCCGGCCGGAACCGTCAGTCCCGTGGGGGGTCCTCGACGTTGAACGTGGACTCTCCGCGGCCGGCACGCACGACGACCAGATCGGCAGTGTCGAAGGATGGATTGCTCTCCCGGTGGACGACCCCTTTCGGCACCACGACGAAGTCGCCGGGGCGGGCGTCGACGGCGGTCGAGCCTCGAGGGCCGAACTCCATCCGCAGGGCGCCGGCGAGGACGTAGACGATGGTCTGGTACTCGCCGTGATGGTGCCAGCCGGACGCCATCCGCGCCTCGGTGCGTACCAATCCGGCCCACAGGTCATCCGAGGAGAAGGCCTCCTGCCGCTGCAATCCGGGCGTCGGCGGGCCGGCCCTGCGGTCGCTGGGAGCCACCACCACGATCGGATCCTGCCGACGACTCATCCGCCCCTCCTCGATCGCTCGATTCCACGAGATCGCCTCGTCGATCATCCGAGAACTCCCCGACCCTAGTCCCGCCCAGCGGCGGCAGGGGCCACCTCCGCCCGATGCCGTTTGGCGCCTGCCCGCCTCGGGAACGCTGGAAGATCGATCCATCGGGCCCGTCACGCGGAGGAGGAGCCTCATGGGGCGCATCGTCTCGAACCGTCGGCTGAGTTTTGCGTTCGCCCTCGTCCTGGCATTGGCATTGCTTCCGCTCTCCGGCAAGACCGGGGGTGCGCAGACCGAACCCGGGGACGCCGCGCTCGCGACGCCGAGCGTCCGGGGGCTCACCGACGAGGTCTTCTACTTCGTCCTGCCCGACCGCTTCTTCAACGGCGATCCGAACAACGACACCGGCGGGATCCCGGGCGGACCGCTCGAGCACGGCTTCGATCCCACACATCGAGGGTTCTTCCACGGCGGCGACCTGGCCGGGCTGACGGAGAAGCTCGACTACCTCGAGGGTCTGGGGATCACCTCCCTCTGGATGGGGCCGGTCTTCCAGAACCGGCCGGTGCAGGGGCTCGGGACCGAGTTCGTGTCCGCCGGGTACCACGGGTACTGGACCGAGGACTTCACGCGCGTCGACCCGCACTTCGGGACCAACGCGGAGCTGGCGGCGCTCCTGGATGACGTGCACGGGCGGGACGCGAAGCTCTTCTTCGACATCATCACGAACCACACCGCCGACGTCATCGACTACGAGGAGCAGACCTACGAGTACGTCTCGAAGGGGGACGAGCCGTACCGCGACGCCGACGGTGTGCCGTTCGACGATCGCGACTACGCGGGGACGAACGTGTTCCCCGAGCTGGACGTCGATGTCAGCTTTCCGTACACGCCGTTCTTCAACACCACGGCCGATCGCCGGGTCAAGAGGCCGAACTGGCTCAACGACCGAACCCTGTATCACAACCGCGGCAACACCACGTTCTCGGGCGAGAACTCCGTCTACGGCGACTTCTTCGGGCTCGACGACCTGTTCACGGAGCACCCCCGGGTCGTCCGGGGGATGATTCGCCTCTTCGGATCGTGGGTCGAGTTCGGCGTCGACGGCTTCCGCGTCGACACGACGAAACACGTGAACATCGAGTTCTGGCAGCGATGGGCGCCGGCCATGCTGAGCGAGGCCGGCCGCGTCGGCAACGACGACTTCTTCATGTTCGGCGAGGTCTTCGACCCCAACCCGAACTTCCCGTCGATCTTCTCCACGAAGGGACCGCTGCCGGCTGTCCTGGACTTCGGGTTCCAGAACCGCGCCCAGCGCTTCGCCGCGGAATCCGCGCCGACCGAGAACCTGCAGACGTTCTTCGCCGCCGACGACTGGTACCTCGACGCCGACTCGAACGCCTACTCCCTGCCGACGTTCCTCGGCAACCACGACATGGGCCGGATCGGCATGTTCGTCAGCAACGCGAACTCGGGGGCCACGGACGACGAGCTCCTGAGCCGGGACCGGTTGGCGCACGCGCTCATGTACTTCTCGCGCGGAATGCCGGTTGTCTACTCCGGCGACGAGCAGGGCTTCACCGGTGCGGGTGGGGACCAGCTCGCCCGCCAGGACATGTTCGCGAGTCAGACCGAGGAGTACTGGGACGACGACCTCATCGGCACCGACTCGACCCATCAAGAGGACAACTTCGACACCGACCATCCGATCTACCAGACGCTTGCCGAGCTCGCCGCTGTGCGCGCCGATCACCCCGCGCTGCGGTCCGGGGCGCAGATCCACCGGTACGCGACCGATCAGACCGGGATCTACGCGTTCAGCCGTGTCGGTCGGGACGAGCGAGTGGAGTACCTCGTCGCTGTCAACAACGCGGAGACGGAGCAGACGGCGTCGTTCACCGTGCTGACGCCCGACGCCCCGTTCTCTCCCGTGTGGCCGGCCGGAGCACCCGGTCTCCAGTCCGGTCCCGCGGGCGAGGTCACGGTGACGGTGCCGCCGCTCGGCGCGATGGTGTGGCGCGCCGATGGCTTGGTGCCGGCGAGCCCGTCGGCACCGGCGGTCGCGCTCGAGGAGCCCGAGCCGTTCTTCCTGAACAAGGACGGTCACGTCCGCGAGGGCCTGTGGTTGTCCGCGGGCCTCGACCGGGACCTCTACGCGGAGGTGACGTTCGTGATGTCCGTCGACGGTGGCGAGTTCACCGTGCTCGGCACCGACGACAACGCGCCGTATCAGATCTTCGCGTCGACCGAGGGGCTCGCGCCGGGCACGCCGCTCGAGCTCAAGGCCATCGTCGACGATCTCAACGGCCACTTCGCCTCGAGCGAGATCGCCTCGGAGGTGCCCGCCCCACCCCCTCCGGACGATCCCGCGGCGGACGAGCCGCAGATGGTGGTGATCCCCGGGAGCTTGCAGTCCGAGCTCGGTTGTCCGGCCGACTGGCTGCCGGATTGCGAGATCACCGCCCTGACCTACGATCGCAACGGCGACGTGTGGTCGGGGACCTTCGAGATCCCCGCGGGCGCCTGGGAGTACAAGGCCGCGCTGAACGGGACGTGGGCCGAGAACTACGGCGCCGGGGGCCAGCGCGACGGTCCGAACATCCCGCTGACGCTCACGGATCAGACGACGGTCACGTTCTGGTACAAGACCGACACCCACTTCGTGACGGACGACGTGAACTCGGAGATCGTGACCGCGCCGGGGAGCTACCAGTCGGAGATCGGTTGCTCGTCGGACTGGGACCCGACCTGCATGATGTCCTGGCTGCAGGACCTCGATGACGACGGGATCTTCACGTTCACGACGAGCCGGATCCCCGCGGGCGCCTACGAGGTGAAGGTGACCCACGATCGTTCGTGGGACGAGAACTACGGGGCCGGAGGGCAGCGAGACGGGCCGAACATCCCCTTCGACGTGGCGGAGGGACAGAGCGTCGAGTTTCGCTACGACATCACGACCCATATCCTGACGATCTCGGCGGGCTGAGCACCGGCGGGCAACGGCATCGATCATCCCCGGGCGGGAATGCCCGGGGATGATCGTTCTCGCCCCGGAAACGCTCGAGCAGGGCGTTTGTGGCCTGTCGTCGTCGGGTACCTGTAGCGGCCGCCGGGGGCATTCGAGGCGCCGGCATCGCGGAGGCAACCGGCGCGGGAGGGAGGTGGTGCCCGGGGGTGGCCGCTACGTCGTCGCCGAAGGCATCTCTGGATCGGCTCCGGGAGGTTCGCATGCGAAGGATCACCTTGCTGGCCCTTGGTCTGACGCTCCTGTTGCCCTTCGCGACGGGAGGCAACTCGGTCTCGGTCCAGGCGACCCGAGACCCGAGGACGAACCGATTCGCGCCCTCGTCCATCCTCACGGTGGACGAGCTCGCGTCGCGCAACGGCGTGACGGCGGCGGCGCGCGCCGCACAAGGTGCGTCGACCGCGTCGCCGATCGAGCCCTCCGCTGCGTCGATGGGGTGCTCGGACGTCGATCGCGACAACGTGCGCGCCAACCAGGAGTGCACGAACACCTCGAGGACCGACCTGCTCGGTCGCGGCCAGTCGCAGAACGAGACGGCCGCCGCCGTGAACCCGCTCGACCCCAAGAACGTGATCTTCGGCCAGAACGACTACCGCAACGGCGATGGATCGTGCGGGTTCGACTACAGCCTCGACGGCGGCCGGCACTTCGGCGACGGCCTCCTTCCCGAGAGCTTCACCGCCCCAGGGTTCGTCGCGCCGAGGCACTACTGGGATGCGTCCGGCGACCCGGTCGTCGCGTTCGACTCCTCCGGCTACGCGTACTACGCGTGCCTGCAGTTCAACCGCGGCGTCACCAGCGACAACCCGAGCTTCGCGAGCGGGCTGTTCGTCTACCGGTCCGCCAACGGCGGGGCGAGCTGGACGTTCCCCGGCGACCCCGTCACGGTCGTCCAGGGCACCGAGGAGGAGGACATCGGGCTCGAGGACAAGGAGTGGATGACGGTCGACGCGAGTTCGGAGAGCCCCTTCCAAGATCGGATTTACGTCACGTGGTCGCGTTACAACTTCGCGTTCAGCGCGGCCGTGATCATGGAAGCCCACAGTAGCGACCACGGCGTGACGTGGTCGGAGCCGCAGGCCATCAGCGGATTCGACCCGGTCCTGTGTCCCGTCAACTTCAGCGGGGCCGAGCCGGGGACGTGCGATGCGAGCTCGTTCTCGGACGTCTTCACCTCGCCGAACGGAACCGTGCACGTGGTCTTCCAGAACGTCAACAACTGCGCCGGCGCGATCGGCGACCCGTGTGAGGGAGACGAGGGCGACAACCACAACCAGGTCCTGATCGTCACGTCGACCGACGGCGGGGAGACGTGGGGCGGCCCGGTCAAGGTTGCGGACTTCTTCGAGCTGCCCGACTGCTTCACGTACACCGGCCAGGACTTCGGGCGGGCATGTGTCCCGACCGCGCCGCTGTCGGGCGTGAGCATCTTCCGGGCCTCGAACTACCCTTCGGCGGCGGCGCCGGACGACGACACCGTGATCGTCGACTTCGGGAGCTACATCAACGCCCACTCCAACGCCGATCTCGGGAACTGTGTCCCGCAAGGCTTCTCGCCCGATTCCGGCCTCAACCTGTACGACGGCGTCGGCGACGCGAACGGATGCAACAACGACATCCTGCGCAGCGTCTCGGCCGACGGGGGGGCGTCGTTCACGGGCACGTCGACGCCGGTCACCGAGCTCGAGGTGGTCAGCCGGGACCGGCCACGGCTGCTCAGCGACCAGTGGTGGCAGTGGTCGGCCCTCAACCCGAAGACCGGGCAGGTCATCACCGCGTTCTACGACCGGAAGTACGGAAGCTGCCAGGCGAACGGGTGCATGGACATCTCCATGCGGCTGTCGAGCGGCAACGAGGTTCGGGTGACGGACGCGAGCATGCCGCCGCCCAACGACTTCCCGGCGCCGAACGGCTTCTCGACCTTCTTCGGCGACTACATGGGGTTGGCGGTCGGCAGCGACGGGATCGCCCATCCCGTGTGGACCGACTCTCGCAACCCGATGTTCGCCTACGACCCCACGGCCGCCGACGCGCGCGTCGTGGTGTTCGCGGGCTTCGGCGGCGACGTCTACACGGCCGCGATCCGGGACCGCTGATCCCTCGCCGAAAGGGCTACGGCAAGGCCGGTACCGCAGACGTGGGATGAACGAACGACGGAGGGGCCGGGGCCACCGGTCCCTCCTCTCGTTCGCGTCACCGACGCCCGCCCGGAGGATCGAAAGAACCATCCTTCGGTGCTGGTCTCTCCTCGCCGCGGTCGTAGGATGTGGGACTTGGCCGAGGGGAACCGGAGCGGCGATCGGCGAAGAGGCGGGGCCGCCCCTGAGTGAGAGGCGGACCGATGGTGAAGCTGACGCGCGCGATCGCGCTGGTGGGGGCCCTGGCGTTGCTCATGACGGCAACCAGCCAGGTGGTGAGCCGGCCGATCGCCCGGGCGGGCGGCCAGAACCACTTCGAGATCTTCTTCCGCCACCTTGACGAGCTGGTCACGATGGGCCGCTACAACTTCCCGCTGACGCTGTGGGAGTTCGGGGACCGGTCGGGGTATCGGTGCGCGTGGGCGTTCCTCATCGCGGACGGCGTGCCGGTCGCGCGGGTCCAGTTCGATCGCGGCCAGACGTACACGCAGATCAACGACGCGTTCGGCGACGAGACCTCGAACGACTTCTCCCAGTGCATCGCGTCGGAGGATCGCGAGCTCAAGCCCAAGCCGCCCGGCCTGGGCGACACGACCGTCGACTTCATGCTGGGCGGCGTGCCGCTCACGAGCCTCACGTTCCCCTCCACGTCGCCCACCGACTCCGACTCCTGGTGGGAGTTCGAGGAAGCGACGGGCGGCACCGTCGAGCTGGAGCTGTACTGGAAGGAGGACGTGGCGGTGGTGGCCACGCTGACGAGCCTCACCGAAGCGCTGGATCTTTCGGTCCGATCCACCTCCTCGCCGACGATCAACTCCTTCTCACCGGGGGCCGGCGGCGTCGGGACCAAGGTCGACGTGCTCGGATCCAACTTCATCGGCGTCACCTCCGTCACGTTCAACGGCGCCGCCGCCGCGTTCGAGGAGAAATCTGGCAGCGAGCTGATCGCGACGGTCCCGTCGGGGGCGACGGCGGGCCCCATCCGGGTGACGACGCCGTCGGGAACGGCGACGAGCGGAACCGACTTCGCGATCACGAGCGGGGTCTCGCACGCGAGCAACGTGACGCTGGCACTGTCGGGCCATCTCGTGGCTTCCGGTTCGGTGCGGAGCCCGGGCGCGAGTGAATGTCGCGGTGGTCGGACCGTCGTCATCGAGCGGCGAGTCTCCGGCAACTGGAGGAACATGGGGAGCGACAAGACCAGCAACAACGGCGCGTATCGCGAGCCGGTCAACGACGTCGCCGGCACGTATCGCGCCAGGTTGGAGAAGCTGGTGCTGCCGAACGGCGACATCTGTCGAGCCGACGTCTCGCCGAACCGCGTCAACTGAACGACGAGGGGGAGGCTCGGGCGGCGCGCCGACGAGCACCGATTGGGGCGGTCGATGACCGACGACCTCGAGGGGCGGATCGACGAGCTGTACGGGCTCCCGCTCGAGCGGTTCACGCCCGAACGCGACGCCCTGGCCCGCCGGCTGGCGTCTGAGGGCGATCGCGAGGCGGCCGGCCGGGTCAAGGCGCTGCGCAAGCCCGTCGCGGCGGCCTGGGCGCTGAACGCGCTCTCCCGCGAGGCTCCCGAGGGCATCGCCGAGCTTGAGGAGCTGGGACGCCGGTTGCGGGAGGCGCACCGACTCGCGGTCTCGGGCGGCGACGCCGATGCGTTCCGGCAGGCGACCGAGGAGCGCCGCGCCCTCGTCGCGCGGCTCACGGCGCGCGCACGCGGGGTCCTCGAGCGCGCGGGCTCGGGCGGCGCCTCGGCGGAGGACGACATCGCGGCCACGCTG
>JBOGFL010000080.1:0-4487 GCA_050743285.1 Acidimicrobiia bacterium | reverse complement strand
GATCAGGTCACGTCATCCCACCCTCCATCATCGACCCCGCGTACAAACGAATCGCGTCCGGCGACTTCACCGTCGACACCGTGATAGAGGCCGCCGAGGATCCTCGCGTCTGCGCGGCGTTGATCTGGAAGACGAAATACGGCTATTTCCTGCGCGGGTTACGCCAAGAGCTCGAGGCGGAGGGGTTCGAGCAGGTCGAGCGCTTCGGCGAGGTCGACTACCTCGAGGACGATCAGCGGGAAGAACTGAAAAACGGCGAGTACGGAATCCGTCAGGCGCTCATGGTGCGCCCGTGCCCGGAATAACGGGACGGCGGCCAAGGCGGTCGAAGGCCCGGAGCGGGCCCACCCGGTCGATCACCGCACTGAACGAGACGAACTCGGCTGCGACGTTGAGCGCGATGAGCCCGACGAGCACACCCGTGCGCACACCGCGACCGATCTCCAGCACCACGGCCAGGCCGAGGACCGCGCCCAAGACGTTGGCGCCCGTGTCACCGAGCATGAGACGCTCTCGCAGGTCGTCGGGAAGCAGTCCCGCGGCCGCGCCCATGAGCGGCGCGATCGCCACGGCGATGGGATCGGTGCCGGCCGCGATCGCGATCGGCACGTAGGCGACGATCGCAGCCTTGATCGTCCGCCCGGGGGCCCGGTCGAGGAGGTTGCCGAGATTCGCCGCCAGCGCGACCAGCAGCGCGTCGGCGACGAGGCGCCGACCCGAGACGAAGCCGGGCACCGACGCGAGGATGAGCGCGAGTCCGCCGCCGCCGACGAGCTTCAGCCCACCCGTCGTGAGCTGCCCGTGTGCCAGTGCCCGCAGGTGGCCGCGGAAGCCGCGGTCGGAGCCCCGGCCGAGTACGTCGTCGATGAGTCCCAGAAGCCCGAAGCCCAGGCAGGCCGAGAGAACGAGCACGCGGTCGAGGCTCTCGCCCGGTTCGTCCCCCACTCCGAACGCGCCCAGCGTCGAACGCCCGGCCTCGACGATGACGACCGCGGCGACGAGCAGCACCCCGCCCACCGCGGGCACGAGCTCGCCGCGGTAATTGGGCCGCTGGAGCACCGGCGCGGGCGTGAGCTCGGCGCCCGCCACCATGAGGTACCGGAGCGCGAGAAACCCGACCGCGAGCGCGAGGACGACGCTCACGGGTCCGGCGCGCGCGCTTCAGTGCGCAACACGAGGTACACGAGGGCGCCGTTGAGGATCGCCAGCATCACGCCCGGCACCGCGACGCCCGAGTCGTTCAGCGCGGCCCCGAGCACCGCCGCGACGCCGACACCGATGAGCGCCGGACGCAGCTCCGGATCGCGGGTTACCAGGCGCCCCAGGCGGCCGGGTCCGGCCCAGACGAGAAAGGCGAGGAACAGGAGCGCGACCGGGATCATGAACGTCCAGACCGAGTCGACGAACGTCTGCAGGCTCGTCTCGGCCTTGCGCAGCACGACGGTCTCGAACGAATCCCAACCATCCTCGCTCACGCGGTCGACGAGACGGCCCAGGTGGGTCTCCGCGCCGGCGGGCCGTACGCGGTCGAGGACCGCGAACGCCGCGATCGCGAACACGGTGGCGGCGCCCGCGAGCGCGACCGCACGAGCGCGAATGCGCCCACCCCAGAGCATGAGCGCAACGATCAGGAACGCAGGCGTCGCGGCGAGGACGCCGCCGACGTCGGAGCCCCACATCGGCATCCCGTCCGCGAGCAGCGCAACCAGCAAGACACCCAGCGCCACCGGGAGGCCGACCCGCCGACCGAGGCGCGTGACGAGCAGGCACGCGAGCAGGATCGCGGTACAGGCCAGCTCGGCGAAGGCCAGGTTGCCGAAGCCCGTGAAGCGGAACGCCGCAGTGGGCGAGTAACCGAGCGCGGTGTTGAACTGGAGCGGCGCGCCCAAGAGCACGTCGATGACGAGCAGACCGAGCGTCACGCCGAGGACGATGAGCAACGGATCGAGCGCATTGCGTGTTCCGAGCGCGAGTGACAGCACGCCCAGGGCCACGCCCACGACGAGGACGAACGCCCAGTACGGGCCGGCAGAATCGAATGACGCCAAACCCGCGAGGTGCGTGGCGGGGAACACGCCCAGACTCGCGAGCGCCAGAAGCTCGACGACCCGCACGCCGCGGCGCGCCACCAACGGCCACGTCAGCAGGGCCGCGGCCGCAATCGCGATGCCGGCTTGGATGACCACCACTGCGAGGCCGACCGGTGTGACGAGCGTGTCGCGGAAGCGTGCCTCCTTCTCCGCGGTCACGAGGAAGTCGACCCGGTCGTCGTAGCTGCCGCCGGTGCTCCCCCGCTCGAAGGTCCGACCCTCCATCGCGCTGGGCGGTTCGATGTCGAGCAAGTCGAGCACGGTCGGCGCGACGTCGCCGAGGGTGACAAAGCCCGAACGCCGCGTCGACGCCGATCGCAAGAGTCCCGGTTCGAGATCAGGGGCGCGTAGGGCGGCCACGGTGAGGCCGCGACGGCCCGGCTCGAGGTAGGGACCCACGACCAGCACTGCGTCGGTGTCGAGGTCCACCCGTTCGAGCAGCGCCTCCACCAGCTCGTCGGTCGCGGCCAGGCTCTCGTCCCAGAACGCGTCGCCCTGCTCGCTCGTCGCGAGTTCGGCGTAGTTGTCGGCGCGTACGAGGTCCGACGCCTCGACGAGGACGACTTCCGCTTCGACCGCCGGTGGTTCCCACGCCTCATCGAAAGCAGCGAGGACCGCGTCCTGGTCGAGTCGCGTCCCGTACGGCGCGGCCGGGTCGTCGACGCGGAGCTTCGGTCCCACCGCGCCGCCGTCGACGGTTCCGGCGATCCCCGCCAGCCCCAGTACCGCTTCGCGGCGCAGCACGACCCGCCCGCCGTCACGAGGCTCATCGGCGTTTGCGACAACGGCACGCTCGATACCGGCGTCGGCGAGCGTATCGCCGAGGGCTCCGATCTCCGGGTCGTACGGGACGTCGTCGTTGGCGTCCTCCACCGCCGGGACCGCGACGCTGAAGACCGGCGCGTCCTGCGGTTGCCCCATACGGCGGGTGTAGACCACGTCGGCCGACTCGGTTCCGTAGCGCTCGCCGCGTTCGAACGCGAGCCCGTCCTCCATTTCGGCGCCCAGGGCGCGACTCCCCGCCCCGAGCGTGACGTACGCATCGCCGGGCAGCGACCGGCGGACGACGCTGCGGGCGGTCATGTCGGCGATCGCGGAGCCGGCGAAGAGCGACTCCAGGTTCGGGAGGTCGGCGTCCCGGATGTCGTCCCACACGACGTTGGGCAACGAGAGCACCAGGACGCGCTCGACCCCGGGGTTGGCGTCATCACCGGCGGCGGGCGTCGCGGCGGCGAGCATCGGCACGCACACCGCCCCGAGGACCGCCAGACGGCGGATCACGTGGGATCGGCAGCGGGACCGGTCGCGGCATGCCGGCGCGGGATCGGGACCCGGCACAGCGCCAGACCGCCCGCGTAGACAGCCGCGCCCACCGGCAACACGACCGCGAGGAGGGCGAGACTCCCCCCGCGGCCCGCCGGGTCGACGGCGCGCGCAACCACCCAGGCGGCGGTGCCCACGACGGCGGCCACCAATGCCACCCGTGGCAACAGACGGGGCAGGATCGGCGTGGCCAGGCGGCGCCAGAGCACGGCCGCCATGACCACGGTGCCGGCCAGGTACGCGGCGCTGTGACCGAGGCCGAGCGCGGCGACACGCGCCGCGCCCCCGGTCTGCGAGCCCGCGATCACCATTACCGCGACGCCCGCCGCCGCCGTCCCCAGCGCCACGAACGCCGGGCTGCGGCTGTCGCCGAGCGCGTAGGACGCCCGAGCGAGCAACAAGAACGCGCCGTAGCCAACGAGCCCGACTGCAAGCGACGCCACGCCCGCGGCCAGCAACTCGACCCCATCGCCACGCGTCGCCTCGCCGAACGCCACGATGCGCATCGCCGGCAACGCCAGCGCGCAGGCGGCCGCCGCGACCGGCACGACGAGCACCGCCATCGCGTCAAGGGCCCAGCGCACAGAACCGGCGAAGCGGTCCGGCTCGCCGGCCTCGCGCGTGAGCTCGGGGAGGATCGCGGTGTGGATCGGTTGCGCGAGCACCGCGTACGGCGCGAGAAAGAAGACGAACGCGACCTGGTACGCCACGACGCCACCGGCGACGCCATTGCCAATGATGATGGCGGCGCCGAGGAGCAACCCGACCTCGGCGTGCTGGAACACGGCCCAACCCGAGAGACCGAGGAGGCGCCGCAGTCGCGCGTCGAGCCGGGGCCACCGGGGGTGGAGATGAAAACCTGCGCGGTAGAGGGCGATGACGGGCACCGCAACGAACGCGGCGACGCCGAGTGTGCCGCCGACCGCGAGCGTCAGCTGTTCGCTCATCGACAGATCGAGGCCGGGATCGCCGGGGCCCGCCAAGACGCGAAAGACGACCATCGCCGCGACGACCACGATGGTGTTGCCGATCGGCGCCAGCGCGGTGATCGCCAGCCGGTGCTGTGCGTACAAC
>JBOGFL010000079.1:0-4974 GCA_050743285.1 Acidimicrobiia bacterium | reverse complement strand
AACGAGCGCCGAGATCAGACCCTCGTCCGGAGTCGACCTGCGCTGGCGCGCCAGTCGGTCCAGCATCAGCCGCACCCGTCGGCCGTTGGACAGCACCTTCGTGAGATCTCGGGTCGACCCGCTGGTCGACGCTTCGGCCATCAGCTCGACTGCCGACTTGAACTGGTCTCGGTGGCGGTCGTCGACACCCAACATGGTCGCGATGACCGACAGCGGAAGGGGCACCGCCAGGTCCGCAACGAGGTCCGTGGTGCCGGTCGACGCGATTCTGTCGACGAGATTGCCCACGATGCGCTGGACGTCGCCGGACATCTGCTGCACGCGCTTGGGAGTGAACGCGTTGTTGACGAGGCTCCTCAGCCGCTTGTGCTCGGGGTCGTCCTTGTAGACCATGCTGTCGGTGAGAAGGCGAAACGTCTTCGGTAGGAACCGCATGCGCACCCCTCCCGCCCCGTGCGAGGCCGCGCAGCTCGAGAAGCGGGCGTCGGTGTGCAGGGCGAGCACGTCGTCGTACCGGGTGAGCATGTAGGCGTCGATGCGACGCATCTCCCGGTGTCGGACCCGCGAGACCGGCGACGTCCTTCGTAGCTCTGCGTATCTCGGGAACGGGTCCGAGAACATGATCGGGTCGGACAGGTCCGTGAACGGCATCGACGTGGGATCCGCGATCGGCATCGCCGCTCGACGCTACCAGACGTCCACCAAATCAGGGTACTGTTAGCGGAGACGAGGCCCGCCTGAACACCCGAAATCGGACAGTCCCGCTCGAAGGCGGCAGAAGAAGAGCGCACCCATGGTCATCGTTGCCGGACACATCACCGTCGAGCCCCAGCAGCGCGAGTCCTACCTCGCGGGCTGCGTGAGCGTCGTCGAACAGGCACGCGGGACAGCTGGCTGCCTCGACTTCGCCATCACCGCCGACCTGATCGACCCCAGCCGCGTCAACATCTTTGAGCGCTGGGAGTCGCAAGCGGCCGTCGAAACCTTCCGCAGCAGCGGCCCCAGCAACGAGCAAGGCGCGGCAATGCTCTCGGCGTCGGTCGCCGAGTACGACGTCGCCGACGTGCGGCCCTTGTTCGGGGAAGGCACCGCATGAGGCTGCAGCACGGACCGTGCCCCGACCGATGAGATCGGTGCGACCGCCCGGTCCGACCGAACGACGACCAAACCAAGACGACCGCACCGACGGACCCTGTCCAGTGGGGCCGCCAGCGGTGCCGCCGTCTCGACTCAATGACCGATCCTCAAACCGGACAGTTATGCTGAACCGCCATACGTCTTGTGATCGGCATGTCGCTGACGAGATGACCTGCGGCCTCAGACGCCGACCGCCGTCGCCGCTACAGATACCAGAGTGATCATGTGGAGGTGGGCAAGGGGTGAAGCCGCTCAGCGAGTGAGCAGGAGGCACCCGGCGATCGGGCCTCCCCCGGCAGAGACGACGGCGACCTCGGGCTGGAGCACCTGACGGGCGCCGGCGGCGCCGCGGAGCTGGAGACACGCCTCGTGGAGCACCCAGTAGCCGTGCATGCGCCCGGCGGACAACTGGCCACCGTAGGTGTTCAACGGGAGGGAGCCATCGAGCGCGATCTGGTCACTGTCCTCAACGAAGGGACCGCCCTCACCGTATTCGCAGAGACCGAGCGCCTCGACCCAGGCGATCGTGAGGAACGTGAAGCCGTCGTAGAGCTCGGCGATGTCAACGTCGGCGGGCTTCAGATCGGTTCGTGACCACATCGCCGACGCGGCTTCGGCGGACGCCATCTTCGGGTAGTCGGGCCGCTCGATCCAGCCGCCCGCTCCCGAAGCTCCGCCCATGGCGGCGACCCTGACCGGAAGGTTCGGGCAGTCCGGCGTGTGATCGCGGTGCGAGACCACGAACGCGATCGAACCATCGACGGGCACGTCACAATCGAACAGACCGAACGGCGACGACACCGAGCGGGCATTCAGGTAGTCGTCGAGGTACATCGGTGTCGTGTACACAGCGAGAGGATTGAGCGCTGCGTTCTTCCTGCTATTGACTGCCAGGGCACCGAGCTGGGCCTTGGTGGTCCCGTACAGGTGCATGTGCCGTTGGCAGTGCATCGCCAGCCAGTTGGCGGCGGAGTACGCGTGGTACGTGAGCAGAGGTGCCACGTCGCTCGTGACCTCGCCCGAGCGCGGCCCCCTTGGCTTGGGGGAGACGTCGGCGGGAGGGAGGATCGCCCCGCCCATCATCTGGACCGTGCGATAGCTCAGGACGTGACGAGCTCGCCTGTCGGCGACGGCGAGAACGGCTGACATGACGGGAGAAAGGAGGCCGCCCAGACCGACCCCGTCCCGACGGAAGGTCGGCTCCACGCCCAGCTGGGTGGCGGCCTCGTCGAGCAGCGTGTCGCCAAGGGTCGCCACTCCGTCGATGTCGGTCGTGGCGAGGCCGGCATCGGCTATCGCCGCAGTGGCCGCTTCGGTCGTCAGCTCGAGCGCGGGCACACCGAGGCGACGTCCGACACGAGATATCCCGATCCCGGAGATGACTGCGGAGCCTTCGGGGTTGCCCGTCACCCGCTCACACCAACGGAGGGCGCGGGAGCGAACACCGGCACATGCACGCCGCCGTGAGCCTCGAACTCGACATGTACCGGCATGCCGATGTGAACCGCAGCGGGGTCACACCCGACGATGTTCGTCGGAAGTCGGAGATCGGCCTGCTCGACGAGCTCAACCAGTGCGATCACATACGGCGGCGGGACCTCGGGGTGGAAGGGCTGGTCGTTGATCGTGAACGTGAAGACGTTCGCTCGTCCACTGACAGGCTCGGGCGCGACGGCCGAGCCGCACGCCGCGCAGGACCGTTGCGGCGGGTGCTGCCACTTCCGGCACTCGACGCAACGCTGGATCAGCAGGTGGCCCGAACCGCCACCGGTCCAGAACGGGGTGTTCTCCTCAGTGAGCGCCGGGAGCATCCTCGGAACCATCGTGGGGACGGTCAGCTCCACATCAGGGTCTTGACCTCGGTGAAGTCCTCCAGCCCGTGGTGGCCCCATTCGCGGCCGAGACCTGATTGCTTGTAACCCCCGAAGGACCCGGATTGGCCGATGCCCTTCATGTCCGCGCCCCAGCCCGGCCCCTGGCCACCGCCGGCGCTCGGCGGAGCCGACGTGGACCCGACGCCCTGGGCGGTCACGTGTCCGGCACGAATCTGGCGGGCGACGTTGAAGGCCCTGGTGCTCGTGTCGGCGATCACTCCTCCGCCGAGCCCGAAGATCGAGTCATTGGCCAGCCGTACCGCGTCCTGGTCCTTGCCGGAGTAAGGCACGACGGTCAGGACCGGGCCGAAGATCTCCTCCTGGGCAATCCGCATGTCGTTGGTGCCGACGAAGACGGTCGGCTCGTAGAAGAAACCGGTCTCGATGCCCTCGGGCCGGCGCCCGCCGCAGAGCAGATCCGCGCCCTCGTAGTGTGCCGACCGGACGTAGCCCTCGACTCGTTCCCGTTGCTTCTCCCGGATCAGTGGGCCCAGCACCGTGTTCGGGTCTCTCGGGTCGCCCATCGTGATGTTCGGGTACGCGGCGAGGACACCTTCCTTGTAGGCGTCAAGCAGGCGCTCCGGGAGGAGGAGCCGAGTCTGCAGAACGCATCCTTGCCCACAGTGCGTGAGGACGGCCCCGAAACCGATCGACCGCGCGTACTCCTCGCTGACGTCATCGAGCACCACCTGCGCGCTCTTGCCACCGAGCTCGAGCTGGAGCTTCTTCACGGTGCCGGCGGCGGAGCTCATGACGCGACGCCCGGTGGCCGTCGAACCGGTGAAGGCGACCATGTCGACCATCGGGTTGGAGGTGAGCTCGTCGCCGACCTCACCGTGGCCGGTGATGACGTTGAGCACGCCCGGGGGGATCCCCGCCTCGGCGGCGGCTTCGGCGATCATCATCGCGTCGAGCGGCGTCCACGAGTGGGGCTTGAGCACCACGGTGCACCCAACGGCGAGCGCGGGGGCGACCTTCACGACGTTGAGCATGAACGGGAAGTTGAACGGCGTGATGGCCGCGACGACCCCGATCGGCTCACGCACGATCGCCTGACCGGCCAGGCCCGTCGGGGCACCGGTCGGGATCCCGTTCTCCACCCAGCCGAACGAGTGCTCTGCGATGGCAGCGTTGGATCGGAACATCCCGATGGATCCGGCGGCCTGCACGAAATCCGTGAGGAACCCGACCGAGCCCGTCTCGGCGACGATGAGCTCTCTCAGGTCGGCGGCACGCGCCTCGAGGATCTCGGCCATCCTCACGAGCGCCTCTGCCCGTTGACTCGGGCGCATCCAGGGCCACGGCCCCTGATCGAACGCCTGGCGAGCGGCCGCGACCGCCCGGATGGCGGTCTTCGTGGAACCCTCGGGTACAGACCCGATGGATTGCTCGGTGGCCGGATCGACCACCTCGATCGTTCCCACGGCCTCGTCCGCCGCCCAGGCACCGTTGATGTAGAGCTCGTAGTCCCAACGCTTCGTCATCGTTCGAATCCCTTCGTCACGCCCTCCGCCTACTGCAGGCCGATGAGCATCTCGGCCCCGTCGAAGCCGACGAGCTCTGCGCTTTCATCGACGGGCGGCCGGCGGCCCAGCTCCCATCCCGGTCGCGCCGCGATGACCAGCACCCGCTTGCCCCTGAACGGCTCCTCGCTCAACGCCGCTCCCTTGATGTGCTGTCGTTCAGCCATCTTGACCTCAAACAGTGCCCTGATCAATCCTCGCGATGAGCTCCGTAAATCCGGCTACTGTTTCACAGTCGGCAGACCAGGCGCAGGAGGCTCGGGTGTACGACGCTCTGGAGGGCGTGAAGGTCCTGGAGGTGTCGGCGTGGGCCTTCGTCCCGTCGGCGGGCGCAGTGCTGGCGGACTGGGGGGCCGAGGTCGTGAAGGTCGAGCCTCCTGATGGCGACCCGATGCGGGGCCTCGTGAACTCCGGGATCGTGACCGACGGTCCCGCCTTCG
>JBOGFL010000078.1:0-4372 GCA_050743285.1 Acidimicrobiia bacterium | reverse complement strand
TCGTAGCCCTCCTCTTCGAGGAGCTCCTTCAGGTCGAGGCGGATGATCGTCTCGTCCTCGGCGATGACGACGCGTGTCGCGGAATCCGAGGCCACGCGAGATCGCTTCGGTGTCAGCGACCGGCCCGAGCGGCCGCCAGCCGGTCGAGCAGGCTGTCCTGCTCGCGTTCGAGCTCGAAGATGGTGCGGGCCAGCGAGTCGCGTTGCCGGCCGAGCGCATCGGCGTGACGCCGCGCCTCGCGTGCGTCGGCTTCGCCCAGCGGCGTCTCCGCGACCAGGGCCCGTAGCCGAGCGTCGTCGGCTTCGTCCTCCATGAAGACGAGGTGCTCTTCCGTCACGCCGAGGTCGGCTCGCAACCGCTTGAGCCGCTCACTGACGTCGACGAGGCGTCGCTCGACGATCGATGAGGACATGGATCACGAGTCTAGGACCGCTTGAGCACGGGATCGCTGGAAGCGCACCTTCGCCGCCGTGGGACCACAATGGACTCGTGCGCCATCCGGTCTTCACGCCCGAACACGAAGAGCTCCGGCAAGCCGTACGGCGCTTCGTCGACAAGGAGATCAGTCCCCATGTCGACGAGTGGGAAGAGGCCGGGTACTTCCCTGACTGGGTGTTCCGGCGCTGCGGCGAACTTGGGTTCCTCGGTTTGCACTATCCGGAGCGTTGGGGTGGCGGGGGTGGCGACCTGACGGCAGGCCTCGTGTTCTTGGAGGAGTTGGCGCGGTGCGGGTGCGGGGCGGTTCCGATGGCGGTGTCGGTCCAGACCGACATGTGCACGCCGGTCATCGCCGAGTTCGGCACCGACGACCAGCGCGAGCGATACCTCCGTCCCGCGATTATCGGAGACAAGATCGGTGCGATCGCGATCACGGAACCGGACGCCGGATCCGATGTCGCCGCCATCACGACGCGAGCGGAACGTGACGGCGACACCTGGATCGTGACCGGTCGCAAGATGTACATCACGAACGGCGTCCGCGCCGACTTCCTCACGCTCGTCACCCAGACAAAACCCGAGTCCGGGCACCGCGGCATCTCGCTGTTTCTGGTCGACACCGACCTGCCGGGGGTATCGGTGTCACGAACGCTGAAGAAGCTGGGCATGTGGTCGAGTGATACCGCCGAGATCGCGCTCGACGAGGTGGCGGTACCGCACGCCAACCTCGTCGGCCCGGAACCGGGTCAGGGTTTCGCCCAGCTCATGTGGCAACTGCAGTACGAGCGGCTCGCGGGGGCGGCCGCGTGCGTGGGCGCTGCCAGTCGCGTCCTCGACGACACGATCGTGTTCGCGCGCGAACGACACGCCTTCGGACGCCCGATCGCGGAGCACCAGGTCATCGCGCACAAGCTCGCCGACTCGGCGACGGAGCTCGAAGCGGCCCGTGCGCTCCTCTACACCACCGCGTGGCGTGTGCAAGACGGCGAGTACCCGGTGGCCGAGATCTCGATGGCGAAGAAGTACGCCGCCCAGGTCGAGAACCGGCTCGTCGACGCGTGCCTCCAGGTACACGGCGGCGCGGGCTACATGGCCGAATACCCGGTGAGCCGCGCCTATCGCGACTCGCGCCTCCAGCGCATCGGTGCCGGCACCGACGAGATCATGAACGACGTCATCGCCAAGCGCCTCGGCATCACGTCGGGGCCGTAAACACAGAGGAGAACGTGATGCCCTACTACATGCTCCAAGTCGGATACACGTCGGAAGCGTGGGCCACCATGGCGAAGCACCCGCAAGACCGCGCCGAGGCGGTGCGTCCCGCGATCGAGAGTCTCGGGGGAAGCGTCGAGGGGGCCTGGATCTGCTTCGGCGAGTACGACCTCGTCGCGATCGTCCAGTTCCCCGACAACGTCGCGTCGGCCGCCTTCTCCATCGCGGCGGCGGGCGCCGGCGCCTTGAGCACCATCAAGACCACACCACTCATGACCATGGACGAGGGCGTGGAAGCCATGAACCAGGCCGCGGGCACCGGCCTCAAGCCACCCTCGTAAGGAAACATACGTTCGATATACGGGAGGACGTGCGGTCCGCAGCCAACCTCCGGCGCGTTCTTCACTGGGCCTGTTTGTTTCCGCAGCACGGCCGGGCCGGCAGCATGAGCGGCCGCTCATTCGGACGGATGCCGTTCGCTGCATTGGACAACGATTCCCAAGACCGGGCACCGCGACACGTACCCGCGCTCCTTGTTCGTGAACGAGCCGGTCGATATCCACGGATTTCTTCGTGAAGCGTGCCGAAGGCTCGGGATCGAGTGTCGAAGAGCAATCGCGAGACGCTCTCTGTTGCAACGCGCGCCCGCGTCGAGAGGCTCGACACATTCATCGGACCAAAGTCGTCGTGAAGGCACCTATCCTGAGGCGCGGCCCGGTTGGCGGAATTGGCAGACGCGATGGATTCAAGTCCCATTGTCCGAAAGGGCGTGTGGGTTCGACTCCCACACCGGGCACTCTCTTCGCCGATCCCTAATGGATACAGCGGTCGAGCGCGAAGGTCTCCGTCGGCACTTCGGTGCCGGCGAAGTCGGCAAGGGTGCTGATGCGGAACCGGCCGTCACGCGTCGACTCGCTCATCATGGTCTCGGCGCGAGCCGCGTAGTACTGCTCCCGCGAGTACCCCTCGCGGCTTGGCGCGTAGCTCGCGACCAGAACACGCCGGGGCTGGTCGCTCGAGTTCGCCTCGCTGTAATGCGGCACAAGGCCGTCGATGAGTACTGCGTCGCCTGGCGCGAGCGGCGCGGCGCGCCAGTCCAACGACTCGGCGACGTCGTCGCGCACGACGCCTCGGTCGTCGACCGGCAACACCTCGTCTACGCCCGGGGCGAGCCACAAACAGCCCGATTCCTCGGTGCACGGGTCGATCGCGACCAGGATCGACACGACCCGCTCGACGCCGGGGTACGCGACCCGATCCTGGTGGGGCCGGAAGCCGGCGCCTCCGGGCTGTTTGTAGTTCAGCTTGTCCTTGAAGGCAGTCGTTGGTTCGTCGAGAACCCCGCCGGCGGCTTCGCGCAACGAACCCTCGACGAGATCCGAAACCACCGGACTACAGGCCGACACGTTCTCGGTCCGGCAGATGACCGGGCCCGAGGCGGTCTGCTCCGCGTAGTGACCCCACACGTGGCTACCGGCCGGCCACCCTTCGACCTCGGTGGCCGCCGTCCGTAGGCGCTCGATCTGCGCAGCATCGAGCAGCTGCCCTCGAACCGGCCCGGACGCGACGACCACGACTGCAACGTACCGGCCCCGATGCCAGGCATCCCATTCTGGCCGAGCGCACGGCGAAACGGTTGCACTCTTTGTCCCGGAAACGCCCTGGCGCCAGGCGGACGGGTACGCTTGCGGTGTGGTGCTGGCGGTTCACGTCGTCATTTGGTTGCTCGGCGTCATCGCCGTGCTTTCCGTCGTTGGCTTGGTGCTCATCGTTGTCGCGCCCTGGCGACGCGTGCGCGCCGAACCGCCGCTGCCGGAAGACGTCGAATCCCGCCTCCTGCTCGGCGAGTCGCCCGAGGCGATCGCCGAGGACGTCGAGGCCCGCGCCGCCGCCGCGCCGCCGCCCCCGGTCGACCTCACCCGCCGGCAGCGGGATTCCGCTTAGGCCCCCTCCGGAGCCAGGGCGAAGAACAGACGGGCCGAACACGTCGTCTTCCCGTCGACGGCTGCCGTTCCTTCTCCCCAGCCTCCGCGGACGCTGAGCCGTTCGAGCGCCACCTCGAGCCGCATCTCGTCGCCCGGCTTCACGAGTCGGCGAAAGCGGACCTTCTCGACGCCGCCGAACAATGGGAGCCGTCCCGCGTACCGGTCGTCGGCAAGCACCGCGATCGCGCCTGCCTGCGCCAGGGCTTCCAGCTGGAGCACGCCGGGAAAGACGGGGTTGCCGGGAAAGTGCCCGGCGAGGAACGGCTCTTCTCCCGTGACCCGGTACCTCGCGACGACCGAAGTGCCGGGGTCGAGGGAATCGACCGCATCCACGAATCGGAAGGGCGGTCGGTGGGGTAAGAGTGAAACGAGATCGGGCACGAAACCTACCGAACAGTAGTGATCGGGACCGGCGCGGGACGTTACACGCCGTTCCTGACCCCGCGACGGGCCGGCCATGAGGCCGTGTAACCCTCCCCATAGGGTCACGGTCGGACGGGGACCGCACCGAAGGGAAGCAGTGGCTGTCGCGATCATTTTCCCTGGTCAGGGAACCCAAGCACCCGGCATGGGCCGGCCGTGGCGCGACGACCCCGCGTGGCACATCGTCGACGAGGCCGAGGCCGCGCTGGGCGAGCCGCTCGCCGACCTCCTCCTCGACGCCACCGCTGAGCAGCTCGCCCGCACCCGCGGCGCCCAGCTTGTGGTCCTCGTCACGTCTCTCGTCGCATGGGAAG
>JBOGFL010000077.1:0-2727 GCA_050743285.1 Acidimicrobiia bacterium | reverse complement strand
ATCCGGAGGACACCCGCCTCTTCGTCCTTCTGGAAGCCGACGTCGACGATTTCGCCGATGAACAAAGTGTGGTTGCCCGCCGCCACGGACTGGCGGACCTCACAGTCGACGTAGGCAACCGCCTGATCGAGGATCGGCGCGCCGGTGACGCCGTCGTGGAACGGGAAGCCGTTGAGCGTCTTGGCGGCCGCGTCAACCTCGACCGGTTTGGTGAACTTGCGGACGATCGCCCGGTCTTCCCGGTCGACGAGGTTCAGCACGAACACCTGACCCTCGGTGATGAGCTCATGGGTGAACGCGGTGTTCTCGACGCTGATGCCGACCCATTTCGGTTCGAACGAGAGCTGCGTCGCCCAGTTCAACGTCATGCCGTTCCGCCGGTCGCCGGCTCGGCTCCCGACCACGTACAGCCCCGACGGCATCTTCCAGAGCACCCGGCGTCGCAAGCGGTCGTACTCGTCGCGCTGCTCGTCACTCTCGATGCCAGGCGGGTACGGCCCGATCGGTCCGGTGCCTCCGGGTTCGGTCATGGGCGGACGCTACAACGTGCATCATGGAACTCGGAGGTACGACATGACGGGACGAACCGATGCCACCCGGGATGGCGGATGGAACCGGCGCCGGTTTCTCCGGCTCACCGTACCGTTGCCCTTCCTCGCCCCGGCGGTCCTCAGCGCCTGCACGTCCGACGGCGGGAGCGACGACGGCGAGACCGGCACCGATGCGTCGAGGCCCGAGTCATCCGTCGGGTCATCGGCGAGCACCCGGCCCGCGACCCGGGCCTGCGGTGACGCCGAGCCAACTCTCGAAGAGACCGAAGGTCCGTTCTATTCGAACGGTCCGCCGGAACGCACGAATATCCGGGACGGCGTCGGCGGCACGAACCTCACGGTCAGCGGCCAGGTCATCGACACCGCCTGCACGCCGATCGCCGGCGCGATCCTCGACTTCTGGCAGGCCGACGACGCCGGGAACTACGACAACCGCGGCTACACGCTGCGAGGCTTCCAGCGCGCCGACGACAAGGGTCGATTCACGCTCGAGACGATCGTTCCCGGCATCTACCCGGGCCGCACACGCCACATCCATGTCAAGGTGCAGTCGGCCACGAACACACCTGTCCTCACCACGCAACTCTTCTTTCCTGACGAGCCCATGAACGCGAGCGACGACATCTTCGATGCGACGCTGGTGATGAACGTCGCCGAAGGCGGGGAAGGCGAACGCGCCACCTTCGACTTCGTGCTCGACAGCTGATTCTCTTGTTGGTGCGTTGACCCGCGCCCGGCGCGAGTGAACGCACCAACGAGATCGCAAGGTACCGTGCAACCAATGGGAGTGCCGCGCCCACTCCGTCCTTTGCGTCACCGCTCGTACGCCATGCTCTGGACCGGCGCGTTCCTGTCCAACGTCGGCACGTGGATGGAGACCGTCGCGGTCGGCATTCTCGTCACCGCCGACACCGGTCAGGCGGGCTGGACCGGTCTCGTCGCCGCGGCCGGGTTCGTCCCCGCGGCGGTGCTCGGTCCCATCGGCGGCGCGCTCGCCGACCGCGTTGCCCGAAAGCCGCTCCTGCTCACGATGACGGTGGTGCAGACGGGACTGGCCGCGCTGCTGGCGGTGCTCGCGGCGTTCGACGCGGCCGCGCCCGGCACCGTGGTCGTGATCGTTTTCCTGGCGGGCTGTTCCCAGGCGATCGGGTTCCCGACCTACCAAGCCGTGATCCCCGACCTGGTGCCGGCCGAAGATCTCACCGGCGCGGTCGCGCTGGGCGCCGCCCAGTGGAACCTGGGGAGGGTGGTCGGCCCCGCGCTGGCAGGGGTCGTGATCGCCGTCGGCGGCTACGAGTGGGCGTTCGGCATCAACGCCCTGAGCTTCGTCGCGGTGATCCTCGCGGTGGCGCCGCTCCGTCTCCCCCCGCCGCAACACGCCGGCATCCCCGTTTTCGCCGCCATCCGGGAGGGGTGGAGGTATGCGGCCAAGGAGCCGGGCCTGCGGGCGGTGATCACTTACGCCGCCCTCACCTTTTTCCTCGCCGGTCCGTTCATCGCCCTCGTTCCCGCCATGGCACTGGAGGTGCTCGACAAGGGCAGCGCCGGCACCTCGGTGCTCGTGACCGCCCAGGGCATCGGGGCGGTGATCATGGCGTTCTCCCTCGGCACGTTGACGCTCAAGTTCGGATCACGACACGTACTCCTCGCGATGCTCGGGGTCCTCCCGGTCACCCTGATCGCGTATGCGCTCTCCCCCAACCTTGCTCTTGCCGCGATCGCGATCTTCTTCGTCGGCACCGTGTACCTCGGCGCGTTCTCGAGCATCTTCGCAATCGTGCAGCACCGCGCTCCCGCACAGTTCCGGGGCCGCGTGCTCAGCGTGATCATGGTGCTGCTCGGCAGCGTCTACCCGATCGGCGCGATCCTCCAGGGTTCGCTGGCGGATCGGATCGGACTGCGCGCGACGACGGCCGGGGCGGGGCTCGCGCTCGGCCTCGCCATCGTCACGTTGCATCTGATCCGGCCCCGCTTCGCGGCATCGCTCGATGGTGCGGTCGACGCCGACCTTGCCGCGCCGGTAGCGTCCGCGCCTGCATGACGGACGACATTCTCCTGCGCGAGCGACGCGGCCGGGTCGAAGTTGTCACGTTGAATCGACCCGACGCCCGCAACGCGATCTCACCCGAACTCGCGCATGCGGTCGCCGGCGCGCTCGAAGAGCTCGCCGCCGACG
>JBOGFL010000076.1:0-4395 GCA_050743285.1 Acidimicrobiia bacterium | reverse complement strand
GTCACCGTCGGCAGCGTGCGCGCCCGGGCGCGTTCGGCGCGCGCCGATGGATGCTGAAAACGTTCGTCGTCGATGACGAGCGGCGGCGTGAGATCCTCGAGCCGCGGCGGTTCGATCACGGGCACGTCGTCATCGCACGGCGGTTCGGCACGATCGGACGAGGGTGACGACCCGGGCACCGCGACGAGCAGCCCGCCGCCGGCAACAGAAACGCGTCGCAGGTCGTCGACGTCGTCGAGATCCCGGAGCACGCGGCCGAAGACCTTGCGGACGGTGTCGGACAGGCGATCCGCGACGTGCTCGTCGAGTTCCCGCGCAACCTGTTCGAGGGTGCGGTTCACGATCGGCTCGACCGAGCGCACCGCGTCGAGGAACACCGGGAAGGCCTCACGGTCGCGCACGATCGCCCGCCGGCCGCTGGTCTGCTGGAGCGCCGGGAACACGATCTGGCCCGAGATCTGGTCGGTCGACCAGGGCGAGGCGTCGAGCTCCTCGAGCTCGCACAGATCGTCGATGATCGTGGTGCCGGCCGGACCCACCACCGCGACCCGGCGGTAGCGGTCCGGCTCGGGCGCAACGTAGAGCGCGAACTCGATGCGCCCCCACAGCGTGCCCTGCGCGGGGATGGCGAGCCGAACGCCGTCGGGTGCCACCGGGGTGACAAGCTCGCCGCGCCGTCCCTCGACGATCTCGATCGTGTAGTCGCCGCGCGCCAACGCGGCGCCGCGGCGGCGGCGCAGGTAGTCGGCGAGCTTGCGCGGCGTAAGGATGCGAAGGGCGTCGGGGTCGAGATCGGAGAGGTACACCGTCGTACCCGGGACCTGACGGGCCCGGCGCCGCTCGTCGGGCTCGAGAGTTGCGGTGGCCAGGCCGCGCTCGAGCCGAAGCGCGTGCGTACGGGCTTCGCCCGCGGGACGGGAGACCACGTCGCAGCGCCCGGCCAGCTGCTGGAACGCGAGGATCCCGATCGCCTTCTCGCCGAGGGTGCGGTCGTCCCCGAGCTTGGAGGAGTCGAAGAGCGACTGGGCGACGTGGCGCAGATCATCGAGGGTCATGCCCCGTCCCACGTCGTCGATGGCGACGACCGGGTACCGGCCCTTCCGTCGGAGCACGATGCGGATGCGCTCACCCCGCCGGCCGGCGAGCGCGTACTCGTCAGCCGCGTTGGACACGAACTCGTTCAGCGCGTCCTTCGGGTCCTGATACGCCTGGCCGGTGAAAAGGACCGCCTTGTCGAGGTTCCCGATCTGTAACCGAACCTGCTCCGCGGCCATGTGCGCAATGGTACGACTACTCCGTGCGGCGGAAACTGCGAACGGCCAGCGCGAGACAGATCGCGCCGATGCCCACGACGACCAGCACGTCGAACCAGATCGGCACCGTCCAGCTGCCGATAGTGAGGGGCTGTGCCTGCGGCAGCATCACCCGCCGGATCGGGTCGACGCCGTAGGTCACCGGGTTGAGTCGGGTCGCGACCTTCAACCACTCGGGCAGATCGTTGATGGGGAAGATCGCGCCCGACAGGAAGAGCATCGGGTTGATGACGAGCGCCATCACCATCTGGAAGCTCTCCATCCGCTGCATGCGGCTGGCGATGAGGATCCCGAACGCGGTGAGCGAGAACGCCAGCAGCAGCATCAGCCCGAACACGGCGAGGAAGTCGAGGAACCCGAGGTCGACGCCGAGGAACGGCGCCGCGATCAGCAGGATGATCCCCTGGCCCACCGCGACCAGCGCACTGCCGAGCAGCTTCCCGATGACGAGACCGGTGCGAGAAACGGGTGCCACGAGCATCTCGCGCAAGAACCCGAACTCCCGGTCCCAGACGATCGACACCGACGAGAAGAACGCCGAGAACAGCACCGACATCGCGAGCACGCCGGGCAGCAGGTACTGCTGGAAGTCGACGCCGGCGGCGGCGCGGCCGCCCACGAGCGGCTCGATGCCGGCGCCGAGCACGACGAGGAAGAGGATCGGTTGCGCGAGCCCGGTGATGTAGCGGGCCGGCATCCGGAAGAACCGGATGATCTCCCGCCGGCAGACCATCTCCACGGTTCGCCCGTTCCGAAGGAGCCATCCTTCGCGCCGCAGCTCGATGCGGCCGGTGGTGACGGCGACGGGCTCGGTGGTGGTTGCCACGCTCAGCCCCTCCGGAACCCGCGCACCATTGCGTTGTTCTTGAACCGCTCGGCGAGCCCGGCCTCGGCGTCGCGCATGTCGCGGCCGGTGTACTCGATGAAGACGTCATCGAGGCTGGGCCGGCGCACATTGACGTTGCGCACGCCGACGGTGAGGTGCTCGAACAGGCGCGGCACGAACTCCTCGCCGTTGGGAACGCGCAGGCGCAGCCCCGCGCCTTCGCGTATCTCGCCCTCGACGCCGAAGTGCTGGGCGATCTCGGTCCGGGCCCGCGCGTCGTCGGCGGTCTCGATGGTGACGGTGTCGGTACCGATGGAGGCCTTGAGCCGGTTCGGCGTGTCGACGGCAACGATCTTGCCCTGGTCGACGATGGCGATGCGGTCGCAGCGCTCGGCTTCGTCCATGTAGTGGGTGGTCAGGAACATCGTCGTCGTCTCACGGGTGCGCAGCGCGTCGACGTGGTCCCAGATGTGCACCCGGGTCTGCGGGTCGAGGCCGATCGTCGGCTCGTCCAGGAACAGGACCCGGGGCATGTGCAGCAGGCCGCGGGCGATCTCGAGGCGCCGCTTCATGCCACCCGAATAGAGGCGCGTCTGCTGGTCGGCCCAGCCGGTGAGCCCGACCATGTCGAGCAGCTCGGTCATGCGGGCGTTGATCTCGTGATTGGGCAGGCCGTACATCACACCGTGGAAGCGGAGGTTCTGGGCGCCGGTCAGGTAGTCGTCGAGCGTCAGCTCCTGGAAGACCAGGCCGATGTTGGCCCGGACCTGGTGCGGTGCGGAGGCCACGTCGTGGCCGGCGACCCGGGCACTGCCCTCGGTCGGGTGCAGCAAGGTGCACAGGATCGAGATCGTCGTCGTCTTGCCGGCGCCGTTGGGCCCGAGAAAGCCGAAGAGCTCACCCGGATTGACGCGGAACGATACGCCGTCGACGGCCGCGAAGCTGCCGAACCGCTTGACCAGGTTGTCGACCTCGACGGCGGCGCCATTGCGCTGTGCCACAGGTCAGCGAGCCTATCTGCGGCTTTGGCGGTTTCTCCCCCGGGAGACAGGGGCCACGCTCGGAATGGTCAGGACCGAGCTTTCCTTGTATCTGGAACCGCGCCAAGCTGGAGGCCCAGTGTGATCTTCGAGCAGGACTATCTCGACTGTCTTTCGCACGCGTCGTACCTCGTCGGCGACGAGTCGACCGGGCGGGCGGTCGTCGTCGACCCGCAGCGCGACGTGTCGGGCTACGAGCGGTCGGCCTTCGCCCACGGCTTGCGTATCGAGCGGGTCATCGAGACGCACGTGCACGCCGACTTCCTGAGCGGGCATCTCGAGCTGGCCGACCGGACCGGCGCGGTCATCTCGTACGGCGAGGGCGCCGAAGTGAGCTTTCCGATCGAGCCGTTCGTGCACGGCCAGCGGTTGTCGCTCGGGGAGGTCGAGCTCGAGATCCGGGCCACGCCGGGGCACACGCCGGAGTCCATCAGCATCGTCGTGTACGAACACGCTGGTGACGCGGTCCCGTACGGCGTGCTCACGGGTGACTGCCTGTTCATCGGCGACGTGGGTCGCCCCGACCTCCTGGCATCGGTAGGTGTCTCGCCCGACACGCTCGCCCGCCAGCTGTACCGCTCGCTCCACGAGCAGCTGCTCACCCTTCCCGATGCGACCCGCGTCTTTCCCGCGCACGGTGCCGGCTCCGCGTGCGGCAAGCAGCTGTCGACCGAGACGCAGTCGACGATCGGCGAACAGCGCGAGTCGAACTACGCGGTGCAGCCGATGAGCGAGGAGGAGTTCGTCGGGCTCGTGACCGAGGGCCAGCCCGCCCGGCCTGCCTACTTCTCGTTCGACGCCCAACGGAACCGGGAACCGCGGCCGTTGCTCGACGAGGAGGCGCCACCGCCTCCGATGACGGTCGACGAGGTCGTCGCGGCACAGTCCGCCGGCGCGGTGGTGCTCGACACCCGGGAGCCGATGGAGTTCGCGGCCGGCCACCTGCGCGGCTCGGTGAACGTCGGGCTGCACGGCCGATTCGCCGAGTACGCCGGTGACGTGTTGCGCCCCGACCAGGACGTTGTGGTCGTCGCCAACCCGGGCACCGCGCTCGAGGCAAGGGTTCGCCTGGCGCGCGTCGGGTTCGACTGCGTCGTCGGCGCGCTGGCGGAGCCCTACCAGGCCTTCGCCTCTCACCCGGAAGCCGTCGTGCGGAGCTCGCGGGTGCGGCCCGTCGAACTCGAGGCTCGGCGTCACGACACGCCGACTCTCCAAC
>JBOGFL010000075.1:0-2098 GCA_050743285.1 Acidimicrobiia bacterium | reverse complement strand
CGTCGGCGGCGGCCCCCAGAGGTTGGGCAGGTCGAAGACCCACCAGGTGACGGCGAGGCCGACCCACACGACCCCGTTGGCCCAGATCGTGCGCTCGGGGTTGCGGGTCCCGACGGCGCCGAGCGCGGCCACCGCCGCGTCGATGGGGAAGAAGACGGGGAACACGGCGAGGCACGCGCCGCCGGACGTGGCGACACCCTTCCCGCCACGGAACCGCGACCACAGAGGGAAGATGTGCCCGGCGATGCTCGCGGTCGCCGCCGCGTACGCACCGCCGGCGTCGCCAATCGTGTAGCCGGCGAAGCCCGCCAGCGCGCCCTTGGCGATGTCGACGATGATCACCGCGACACCCCACCTCTTGCCGACCACCTGCATCGCGTTGAGGCCGCCGGGATTGCCGCTGCCGGCGCGGCGGATGTCGACCCGTCCTCGCGTCGCGACCCGCGTGACGAGGTCCGCGGTCGGGATCGTGCCGAGCAGATAGCCGACCAGCGCCGCTACGGCAGTGAGAACCGCGTCGGCCACCGTCGCAGCCTAGAGGTGCGCCCCCGGCCGGGGCCGGGCGCGGCGAGCACGGCGACCGCGGCCAGGGTCGGGAACAGCGCCATCGCCGCGCCCACGCCGTAGCGGTCGGCCAGATAACCCGCGGCCGGTGCCGCGAGCAGGGCGGGAAGTGAGAGGTACGACACGACGGCCCAGGTGGTACCGGTCTGGGTGGGACGGGCCCGGAGCACCGCAGCCTGGAAGGCCACCCACCAGAACGCGCCGGATATCCCGAACACGAGCCCGCCCAGCGCGACCCCGAACCAGCCGGGCAGCACGATGATGCCGAGGATTGCGACCGCTTCGACGAGCGCGGCCGGCCGCAGCGTGCCGACGCCCGGGCGCAAGCGCGCGGCGGCAACGAACGCGAAGCCGACGACGGTCCCGCCCAGGACGACGGCGAGCAGCGCAGACGCGGCCGCACTGGAGAAGCCGCGTGCTTGTTCGAGGTACACCGCCATGAACCCGAGGAACGCCAGGTCGAGCGACTCGGAGATGAGCTCGACGAACGCGAGCCGGCGCACGAGCGGATCGCGCAGTACGGCGCGCACCACTCGCAACGGCGTGTGCTCGTCGCCGTCTCCCTGAGGCCGAGGCAGGGACAAACTTGCCAGCACGACGCCGTAACCGATCGCCAACACGCCCCCGGCCACGAACGGCACGCGCCAGCTCGCGCCGGTGACGAACGACACCGACAGCACGATCGGCGCCAGCACCGTGCCGAAGGCACCGAGAAAGTTGACGGTGGCGAGCGTCGGCTCGAGGTCGTCGCCGGCGAGGTCGGCCAGCGCGAGCTCGGCGCCGTGGACGAACGCGTCACTCGCCGCGCCCCAGATGAAGGCGCTGATCGCAAGTACGACGAACTCGTCCGAGAACCCGAACGCGAGCATGCACAGGCCGTAGACGACGGCACCCGCGCCCGCGAGCGCCCGGCGACTCACGAAGTCGGCGGCGGCGGTCGCGACGCCACCGACGATTCCCCCACCGAAAATGAGCCCGAGGAGCAGTCCGGCTTCGGCGTACGACAGTCCGAGGTCAGCGCGGATCGCCGGCGTGGCGACCGGGAGCAGTGTGGAGCACCACTCGTCGGTGAAGTCGACGAGCAGCAGCGCGGCGAGCAACCCGGGCGGGATGCGCGCCGCCACGGGCAGAACGCGGAGAAGTGACTTGGGTCAGCGGTTGCCAGGCATCGAAACGATCCTAGCCCGGTAGCATTGGCGCGTGACCCTCGACTCGTTCAGCGTGACATTCGACTGCGAGGACCCGGCGAAGCTCGCCGGGTTCTGGTCGGCGGTGACGGGCTACGAGGTGACCACCGCGTTCGACGGATTCGCCGAGCTGCGCGGTGACGGCTCGGTCGGGCCGCGCTTCATGTTCATGAAGGTGCCCGAACAGAGGGCCGCCAAGAACCGCATGCACATCGACCTCGACACCGCCGACCTCGACAACGACGTCGAGCGTGTTCTCGGTCTCGGCGCCACCCTGGTCGGCCGCTACGACGAATACGGCATCACCTGGGCAACCTTTCACGACCCCGAGGGCAACGAGTTCTGCG
>JBOGFL010000074.1:0-3536 GCA_050743285.1 Acidimicrobiia bacterium | reverse complement strand
CCGGCGACGTGCGTCATTCGCTCGCCGACCTGAGCGCAGCTGCCCGTGACCTCGACTATCGACCGACGTTTTCGTTCGAGGATGGTCTGCGCCAGACCGTCGACTGGTTCAGTGACCGACCCCTGGGCGTGGTGGCCGGCGCATGACGCCCACACACCTCACGAATTTCCATGCCCGCATCGACGGCCGTACAGCGCGCATCGCCGTCGTCGGTCTGGGCTACGTCGGTCTGCCCCTTGCCATGCGCGCGGCCGAGCTCGGATTCGAAGTCGTCGGCTACGACACGGCAACGGCACGCGTCGAATCGCTGCGGAACGGCGTGTCGTACGTCGAGGACGTCGCCGACTCCCGCTTGCGGGCGGCGCTGGAAACGGGCTTTCGCCCGACCGACGACCCCGCCGACCTTCACGCGTTCGACACCGCGGTCGTGACCGTGCAAACGCCACTTCGCGACGGGGCGCCCGACCTCTCTCACATCGAGACCGCGGCGCGGGAGCTCGGCCGGCATCTCCAACCGGGTGCCCTCGTCGTGCTGGAGTCCACGACCTACCCGGGCACGACGGAAGAGCTGTTCCAGCCCATCCTCGAGCAGTCCGGCCTCGCCGCCGGCCGCGATTTCTTCCTCGGCTACTCGCCCGAGCGAATCGACCCCGGTAACGCCCAGTGGAATCTCGTGAATACCCCCAAGGTGGTGTCCGGTATCGACGAGGCTTCGACCCGCGCGACCGAATGCTTCTACGGGGCCCTCGTCGACAAGGTCGTGCCCGTCGGATGTACGGCCGAGGCCGAGCTCGTCAAGCTGCTCGAGAACACATTCCGGCACGTGAACATCGCACTCATGAACGAGCTCGCGATATTCGCCCATCACCTCGGTGTCGACATCTGGTCGGCCATCGGGGCTGCGAACACGAAGCCCTTCGGGTACACGGCGTTCTATCCCGGTCCCGGTGTCGGCGGTCACTGCCTGCCCATCGACCCGATGTACCTGGCCTGGCGGGTCGAACGACGGCTCGATCAGAGCTTTCGATTCGTCGAGCTCGCCAACGACGTCAACCGCCACATGCCCGATTACGTCGTCAGCCGGATCGGTGCGCTTCTGAACCGAGACTGTCAGGCAGTGAACGGCGCCCGAATTCTGCTTCTCGGGCTCGCGTACAAGGGCGGGACGTCCGACTGGCGCGAATCGCCGGCGTGCAAGGTTGCCGGTCAGCTCGCTGATCTCGGAGCCGAACTGCGGATCTGCGACAGTCACGTCGCTGAAGACGCGAAGCTCGGGATTGCCGGCCCGCGCGTCGACTGCACGGTCGAAGAACTCGAAGAGGCCGATCTCGTGGTCATTCTCACCGACCATCCCGACCTGCCGTACGACGACATCGCGCTGCACTCCCATCTCGTGCTCGACACGCGCGGGGTCCTCCACGACCGCGCGTTCCGGGGCGAGGTGCTCTGAGGACGCCTCGGGGAGTCAGTAACGCCGGGTGATCACGCCGGCGACGCGGCGCGTCAGCGCATCGGGCGTCACCTGAACCAACGCACCCGCGACCTGATTGTGGAGCCCGGGCACGAACACCGCGCGCCCGCGCCCGAACGCGTCGAGGGCGGGAAACACGACCGCCTCCGCTGTCTGCCACAAGAAGCCCGGGACCTGCGCCGCGTCGATGCCCGACCGCTCCTGAAACTCGGTGCGGGTGAAACCCGGTGCCAGCACCATCACCCGAACCCCCGTCCCGCGTGCCTCCTCATGAAGCGCCTGGCTGAAGCTGTGCACGAAGGCCTTGCTCCCGCCGTACGCCGCGTTCTCCGGCAGTGGCTGGTACGCAGCCAGCGACGACACGTTGATGATCCCGCCCCGACCCCGTTCGATCATCCCTTCGAGCGCAGCGTGCGCCAGCCGCACGACCGCGAGCACATTGAGCCGAATCTGGCGATCCTCGACCTCCAACGGCAACTCGGCGAAGTGTCCGTTGGTTCCAAAGCCGGCGTTGTTCACGAGGAGGTCGACCGGCCGCTCGCGATCGCGCAGGCGAGCCTCGACGGAGGCCAGCCCGCCCGCTTCGGTGAGGTCGGCCGTCAGCACTTCCGCCTCGGCGCGAGACACGACCTCTTGCGCGAGCTCCTGGAGGCGGGCTTCGTCACGGGCCGCAAGCACGAGGTCGTATCCGCGCGAGGCGAGCGCGCGAGCGAAGGCGTGGCCGAGGCCGGCCGAGGCTCCGGTGACGAGCGCAACTGGCTTCATGGCCCGTCAGGCTACGCGGGATCGATGCGCAACAGCCCGTCGCCGCGCGAGACCACGTACAGCTCCTTGTCCGGGCCCTCGCCGAACGTCGTGACCTCCTGGGCCTCGACGCCCAGATCACGCTCGGCAACAACCACGCCGTCCTCTTGTACGAGCGCCCGGATGCGACCGTCACAGAAGTCGGAGAACAGATACGCGCCCTGCAGCTTCGGGATCGCTCGTCCGCGGTAGACGTACCCGCCGGTCACCGAGCAGCCGCCTTCGTTCCGGTCGTACTCGAAAATCGGCGGCACCGCGTCGGCCGCGGGCTCGTCACCGCTGAACGGCTGCGATCCCTCGAGGTCATTCCACCCGAAGTTCCAACCCGCGCCGCTGCCATCGGACGCCGGTGCGAAGTCGATCTCCTCGATCGTGCCCTGGCCGACGTCACCGATCCAGAGGTCGCCGGTCTCGGCGTCGAACGAGAACCGCCAGGGGTTCCGCAATCCGAACGACCAGATCTCGGGCCGCGCACCGTCCGGTCCGTCGACGAAGGGGTTGTCCGCGGGGACCGAGTAGGGCGCACCGGCCGCAGGCGTCGGTTCGATGCGGAGGATCTTGCCGAGCAGAGTGCCGAGTGACTGCGCGTTGCCACCCTCGACGTGACCCGGCCCCGCGTCACCCGCGGCGCCTCCGTCTCCGTGTGAGATGTACAGCATCCTGTCGGGCCCAAAGGCGAGCTGGCCGCCGTTGTGGTTCGGTTGCGGCTGCTCGACGACCATTATCGAACGGGCCGAGCTTTCGTCGACGGCGTCTCCCCGCATCTGGTACTCGACGATTTCGTTGTCGCCATCTTCTCGGCGTGTGAAGTACAGGTAGAGGCGGGCACCGTCGGGCGAGAACGCCAGTCCGAGCAGGCCCTGTTCGTTCGACGCCGCGTTCACCCGGTCGGTGAGATCGAGCACGGTCTCGACCTGACCGCCCCGAACCACCCGGAGGAGACCCCCCTGTTCGGTGACCCACAAGCCGTCGTCGTCCCGCCGTGTCGCCACCGACGTAGCGCTCTCGAGATCGGCGACCGGGGTGAGCTGAACCGAGACCGCGTCGAGGTCCGCCGCCCCCTCGTCGGTCTTGGGAGATGCCGCCCCCTCGTCGGTCTTGGGAGATGAGGGGCGACTGGTGCTGGGTCCGGTTGGTTGACTGCTGCCGTCGGAGGTCCCGTCGTCGCTGCACGCTCCCGTCACCACGGTGACGAAAGCAAGGCACGAGACAATGAGCCGGCGGGCCACGTCGCCACGGTACCGACCGGTGCGTGTGCTCC
>JBOGFL010000073.1:0-3214 GCA_050743285.1 Acidimicrobiia bacterium | reverse complement strand
GTCGACCGCCATGCCGGTCCCGGGGTTGGGGAAGGTGATCGCCAGCGTGGCCTCGGCCATGCCGTAAACGCAGAACGTGGTCTTGGCCTCGAGCCCGTGGGCCGCGCCGGCGTCGCAGAAGGCTTCGACCGCGGCCGGGTCGATGGGCTCGGCGCCGTTCAGGGCGATGCGCCAGTGCCCGAGGTCGATGCTCGGGAGGCGGCGCAGGGCGCGGGCGGCCAGCGCGTAGGCGAAGTTGGGTCCCGCGGTCACGGTGCCGCCGAACTCCGCCATCCACTCCATCCAGCGGGCGGGCGCGGCGAGGAAGTCCTGGGGTGCGGCGAGGACGACGTCGAACCCGACCGTCATCGGCGTCGTCAGCAGCCCGATGAGTCCCATGTCGTGGTAGAGCGGCAGCCACGACACGCCGCGATCGCATGCGGGGTCGAAGCCGATGGTCTCGCAAATGGCGTCGAGGTTGGCCGCCAGACACCGGTGGGGGAGCATGACCCCTTTCGGGTCGGCGGTGGAGCCGCTCGTGAACTGCAGGATGGCGAGCGCGTCGGGGTCGTCGGCCGGCCGCTCGTAGGTTCCGGCGCGCGACGCCAGTGCGTCGAGGAGCACCACCTGCGGGTCGGTCGGCCCCGGGTCGAGGAACTCGGCGAGGGCGGGATCCACCACCACGAGGCGGACGTCGGCCTGGCGGATGCGGCGCCGGGTCTGGTCGACGAAGTCCTCGATGGATGCCAGCCGCATCGGGAGGGGCAGGACGACGGTGGCGGCACCGGCGAGCCAGGTGGCCTGAATGACGGTGGCCAACGCACGGCTGGTGGTGCCGAGGATCGCGACGCGGTCGCCGGGGACCACGCCCAGCGCCTGGAGGGCACCACCCATCCGCCGGGCGTCTTCGTGCAGCCGACCCCACTCGACGCGCTCGACGGTGTGGTCGCCACCGGCGGCCGAGCCGACGAACGTCACGCCGCGGCCGGTCTCGGCCGCGGCCTCGAGCCGGGGAAGCAGTGAGTTCACGGCTCCTTCGACCCGTCCGCGGCGGTGTGGGTTACGCCGCTGCGTCGCGAACCCGGCGGCGGGAGAGGCGACGCCGCGGCCCTCGGAACACGAGGAACAGCGCGCCGGTGCACGCGGCGAACACCGAGGCGGTCAGGATGCCGAGCTTGGCCTCGTCGAGCCGGGCGCCCGTGAAGGAGAGGTCGGCGACGAAGATGGAGACGGTGAAGCCGATCCCGCCCAGGGCTCCCGCCCCCAGGACCTGGGCCTTGTGGACCCCGGCCGGGAGCCGACCGACCTTCAACCGGAGGGCCAGCAGGGAGGCGCCGGTGATCCCGAGCGTCTTCCCGACGACGAGCCCGAGGATGATCCCCAGGCCGATGCGACTCGTGAACACGTCGCCGAGCGCCGAGATGCTGATGACCACGCCGGCGTTGGCGAGCGCGAAGAGCGGGATCACCGCGAAGCTGCTCACCGGATGGAGCCAGTGCTCGAGCGCCTCGATGGTCGGGCGGTCGCCCGGCTGTCCAGCCGGTGTGAGCAGTCCCAGCGCGACCCCGGCGATCGTCGCGTGCATGCCCGACTCGAAGACGCACACCCAGAGCACGAGCGCGGGCAGGACGTACGCGAGCGGAGAATCGATGCGCAAGCGCGGCATGAGCAGGACGACGGCCACCACTGCAACCGCCCCTGCCATCCACGCGAACGAGATTCCGTGTGAATAGAAGAAGGCGATCACGAGGATCGCGCCGATGTCGTCGACGATCGCAAGCGTGAGCAAGAACAGCTTGAGGCCCACGGGGCAGCGGCTTCGCAGCACCGTGAGTATTCCGACCGCGAACGCGATGTCAGTGGCCATTGGGATGCCCCATCCGTCGCTGCCAGCACCGCCCGCGTTGATGGCCAGGTAGATCGCGGCCGGGACAACCATTCCGCCGACCGCGGCGATGACGGGGAGGCCGGCGGTCTTCGGGTTGTTCAGCTCCCCGCGCACCAGCTCGCGCTTGATCTCCAAGCCGACGACGAAGAAGAAGACCGCCATGAGCCCGTCGTTCACCCAGTGACGCAGGTCCTCACTGATCGAGAAGTTGCCGATGCCGATCCTGAGCGACTGCTCCCAGACGTCGCGGTAGGAGTCGACCGACACGTTGACCCAGACGAGTGCGCTCCCGGCGGCGGCGAGCAGGACGACGCCGCCCGCGGCTTCATCCCGTAAGAACTCGGCGATCGGAGTGAGTACTCGGCGGACTCGCTGAGGTGGCACGGCGGACCTCGCGGCTCGACGACGTGCCGACCAGACTTCCCGGCGCTCCAATCGCCCAGGCTAGGCGACCGTCGCGCCCACCCTGCGCGCGAGTCCGCGGACCCCCCGATCTGACCGCGAACGGATATCTCGTCGACTGGACGTGACCTAACCGGCGCCGACGAGGCGGGGTGCGTCGATCGTGGCGAACTCGGGCCAGCGGGTGCGCTGCTTGCGGGCGAGCTTGTGCATGAGCTCGATGGCGCCAGGGTCGTCGTCGCCCGGTCGCACCTCGATCCAGCCGTCGGCGACGAGGCCGTCCATCACTTCACGACCGATGTCGGTGCGGACGACGGTGAGCGTCCAGTCGGCGAACTGGCCGATCCCGCCGGTCGAGATATCGGCGTGCTCGGCCGCAAAGTCCGGGCACATCTTGCAGCCTTCGCGTGTGTACTCGTGGCACTCCTTGAGTGGCACCTCGACGTAGCGGTCGTCGTGGGTCCAGATCTGGAGCCGGCCTTTGATGTTCATCTTCTTGATGACCGCTCGCGGGAGACCGTATTTCGCCTCGAGCAGCTCCTCGAAGATCGCGTCGTCGAAGGTCTTCGAGCAGAGCAGGCCGATGTTGAGCGAGAGGCGCCGCGCCACTTTGCCCGCCTTGCGTTGCTTCATAACCGGCGGACACGAGCTCTGGCAGCTCATGCCGACGAGTGCGATGCGCTCGGCACCGCTCTCGATCGCGTCGTTGTACGCGAGCGTGTTGGCGGAGTACGTGTAGCGGCTGCCCGCCGACGCGATGACGTCTTCCTTCGTGCGGGCGACGCCCGGCACGGCCTTCCACGTGGACCCGTCACCTTCGAGGTACGAGACGAGGGCGGCGTCGATGATGTCCTTCTCGATGCAGTAGAGGAGGATCGCCGACACCAGTCCGCCGTCCTGGCCGACCTCCTGCAGGACCGGGTCGGTCGCCCGGGCCAGCACGAT
>JBOGFL010000072.1:0-3171 GCA_050743285.1 Acidimicrobiia bacterium | reverse complement strand
GTGTTGCCGCCCGCGCGGGCGGCGAGGCGAGGGGATCAGGCGGCGAGCGCGAGCCTTCGCCGGTGGCGGTGGAGTGCCAGCGAGTTGACGGCGAGGACGGAAGTGCCGATCTGCGCCGCTAGGTCGTGCCGAATCGGCGTCGGCGGGCCAGTTCGCCCCTTCCGCCCACCACGTCTCCTCGACCCATGCCACCACCGCCGGCGCGAGATCCTCTTTGTTGGCGAACAGGTGATAGAGGGCTCCGCGCGTATAGTCGGCCTCGCTTGCCACTCGCTCCAGGACCAGGTTGGCGAGGAAATCCTCCACCACGAAGGGTCGCCGCACCGCGACTCAACGTAGCAAGTAGGCGGGAGACGCGGTCTCGCGGGAATGACCAGGCGGGCTGCTGACGACCGTCGAAGCGGGGAATCGAAGCAGACACGCAGGTCGAAGAGAATGATGCTGCGCATTCGGAGGAGGAAGCCGGCATGGTCAAGTCGACGTCGTCGGCGCGGAGCTCGTTCTCCACGTCGAGGGAAGCGACAAGCCCTCAAGAGCGAACTCACGATCCCCGTGAAACACGTGACTGCTGTCGATCAGGCAGGCTCCGAAGCCCACGCGTGGCTGAAGGGTTTCGCACCGGCGGAACCCACGTGCCGGGAGTGATCTCCGCGGGTCGGTTCTACACGCACGGACAGCACGTGTTCTGGGACGTCCACCATCCCGACCGTGCCATCGCGATCAGTCTGCGCGACGAGAGGTTCGACAAGTTGAGCGTCGAGGTCGCGGACTCCGACGCGGCCATCGCCACCATTACTGCTGCCCTCGCGTCCTAGTCGTATCCGAACGAAGATTGACGATCTCGTGGCCGCGCATCTGAACGACGCGCAGTTCGGCGCCGACGAGATCGCCCGAACGGTGACGATCCGCCAGCTCCTTACCCACACGAGCGGTGTATTCGGGGACTACTTCGGCCACTTTGGTCGTGGAGACGGCGCCGTGGCGAGATATGTGTCAGCGTGCTCGCAGCTGCCGCAACTGTTCGCGCCCGGCGCAACGATGTCGTATTGCAACAGCGGCTTCGTCGCACTAAGGAAGAGTCGCCGAGCACCACACCGGCAAGCCCTTCAACGCTGCGCTCCGCGAGCGATTGCTGGACCGATCGGCGCGGACGAATCGGCAACCGTTCCGGAGGAGGCGATCCTCGGGCGCGTCGCAGTCGGGCACCTTCCCCAACCACCGGACCTCAAGCGTCGGCTGGTTACGCCCGTCTGGTCGCTGCCGGATTCGGTCGCGCCAGCCGGCGCGCTGCTGTGCACGACTGCGAGCGACCTGGTTCGGTTCGGTCGACTCCACCTCGACCGGGGCCGTGCCGAGACCGGCGCCGAAATCTTGTCGGCGTATGCCGTCGAGGCAATGCGTGAACGCCTGGTCGAACTCCCGAGTCGGGCAACCCTGGGCGTCTCTGCGTGGGGCCTGGGGTGGATGCTTTTCGATCTCGGCGGCGTCGTCGCGTTCGGGCACAACGGCGCCAGCATCGGGCAAGCCTCTTTCCCACGCGTCGTGCCTGAGTCGCACTTTGTCTGTGCGCTCCTCGTGAATGGTCCTGGCGGCGACGCGCTCTTCGAAGACTTGTTCTCCCAGCTAGCACGCGATTGTCTCGCATCGAGGTCCCACCCGCTTTCGCTTCGCCTGATCCCGGTGGACCGGTCGACCTCGACCCGATCGCCGGAACCTACGCGCAACCGCATCCCCGAATTGCGATCCACGCCGAAGGCGGGAGGATGGTCGCTGACTTCGAACCGTAGGCCCAGGCTTCGGGTCTCGCCGCCGGCTCACCCATCCGGGGAGTGGAGCTGGAGCCCGTTGCCGTCCATCCCGACGCGATCGAATCGGGGTGCCAGGTCGGCGGCCAGGCGACCGCGCTCACGTTCTACGAATTTGATACCGGTGGCGCTCCCAGTTACCTGCACACGGGTCTCCGTGCCTTCCCGCGCGTGAGCGCCCGAACCGAGGCCGATCGCTAGCTGTGCTCCGCGGGGAGGTTGTCCCCGAGGAGGCGGTTGAGAGTGCTGGCGGGTGTAGCCCAGCCGAGTGCGCCGTGGGAACGGTGGTGATTGTAGAAGTGCATGAAGCCGTGGTAGGCGGCTCGTCGCTCGTCGTCGCTGGTCCAGTCCCGGATGTAGGCCCATTCCTCGAGGAGGATGCGGTGGAAGCGTTCGACTTTGCCGTTGGTCTGGGTCCGGTAGGGCCGGGTGCGCCGGTGGGCGACGCCGGCGTCGGCGAGCGCGGCGCGCCATACGCGTGATCGGTAGCAGGCGCCGTTGTCGGTGAGCACTCGCTGCACGGCGATCCCTTGAGCTGCGAGCCAGGCGTGAGCTCGGTTCCAGAAACTGGCAGCGGTCTCGCCTTGTTCGTTGTCGAGGATCTCCGAGTAGGCCAAGCGGGTGCGGTCATCAACGGCGGTGTGTAGGTAGCGGTAGCCGACACCGGAGTGGCCGCCGTGGCCGTCGTTGCCTCGGCCGTGGACCTTCCAGCCCCCGCCGAGGGGGATGCCGGCCAGCTTCTTGACGTCGACATGGACCAGTTCGCCGGGCATGTCTCGTTGGTAGCGGCGAGGGGCCACGCTGGCTGTGGCTCGATCCCCCACATCGAGACGGCCAAGTCCCGCCTGACGAAGGATCGACTGGGCCGTGGACGGGGCCAAGCCGACCTCGTGGGCGATGTGGTCAGCGCCCCACCGGCGCTTCTTGCGTAGCCGAATCACTTCGCGCCGACACGCCCTGGGTGTTCGGTTGGGCGAGCGGCGAGGTCGGCTCGACCGATCCACAAGCCCGGCCTCGCCCTCGGCGACGAAACGGTCTCGCCACTTGCGGACCGTCTTGGCATCAACCTGAAACCGCTCCGCGGTCGCCTCGATCGTCCAGCCCTTGCCGAGCACGCAGCGCACCATCCGGCGCCGCCCAGTCGGGGTCAGCACCGCGTTCGGGTGCTGGCTTCTAGCGTGAGTCACTGAGTCCTCCGTTTGAGATGTGAGTTGTGGAAGACCCACAGCCTCACTCGGAGGGCTCAACTCATTGGTGGATCACCCCACCCCATCGCGCCAGGGACAACCTCCCCGGTCGTCACAACTAGCCGTGTGAGCTCACGGGACGGACTGGGAACCTGTGGCGGTCGCGGCGCATCCGTGTT